>NZ_JBHULX010000030.1:137726-205716 GCF_042684685.1 Aquimarina hainanensis
AACGTGCAGGCAAAAAGAATGCTACCACAAGTAACTATCAATTTTGGCAACATCATAATAAACCTATTGAACTTTGGAGTGAAGCAGTTATAAAGCAAAAAATAGATTATATTCATAATAACCCAATAGAAACTGGTTTTGTTACCGATCCGACACATTGGAAATATAGTAGTGCTAGAAACTTCCATGAAGATCATAACGTATTGAATATTGATCATTCTGGATTTTTAAGGTAAAAATCATATAACAAATGCTAACTCTTGACGCCACTAGCAAATGCTAGCGGTAGCGGGGGAGATGTAAGTAACGCTATATGTAAAAAAATAGAATGCTGAAGAATAGAATTGTGATATGTTTTTTTTGAACAAAAAAACAAGATATTTGTATTAATAGATAGACTATAACACCTAATAAACCACAACAAATATAAAATATATGACACTTTTGCCAGGATATATACTACTAATAGTAGCTGTGATTTTTATGATAGTTGGTATAAGACATTTGAGAAGATTGTATCGTATGATCAAAAAAGGTACAATGGTAGATGCCAAAATCATAGATTATGTAGAGCATTATATGGGAGATGATGACCTTAAGTACTTTCCAAAAGTTACTTTCAAGACTAAGAAAGGAAAAAGCATTACAACACGATTGGAAACTGGATATGGACCTAGTGCACGAAAGAAAGAGATTGGTTCTACCGTAAAAGTATTATATACTATGGATGAGTCAGGACATTACGATGTATTACCCTCGCTTCGAGGATGGAAATGGTTTGGGTATGGTTATATGATCTTTGGGCTTATCTTTTTGATATGGGGGCTTTGGACAGTATATGTAGGAATTTTGGAGTTGGAAGTAATAGAGGAGAGAAGGAGAGATGGGGTAAATTTTTGGTGATTAAAAATCACCTGCAGGCGCTAGTATAAGCTCCCGCTAGTTTTCAAAACTAGTGGCGGTACAGCTTGGCAGCATATCAGTAAGCGATAAGAGTAAGAAAATATAGTAGCAAGAACCACGATTTATTTTTTATAATAGATTGTGGTTTTGTTTTTTTATAAAGTTTTAAGTTTAGCAGCTTTAAGGAAGTTGTCCAGCGCATATAGGATACCGTTTTTATCTTCTATGGGCAGACTATCAATATCCTGTAAACGTTTAAGCATTGTAGGGTCTTTAAGGAGTTCTGCATTTTTGTTTTCTCCAAGTAAATAGCCAACGGTAGTATCTAATAGTTTAGCTAGTTTTACAGCAGCTTCGATACTGGGTGTCATTTTAAGAGACATATGTCCAAAAAAGTGATAGAAGCCATTGAAGCAAATCCACAAGAAAGTAGAAAAGAATGGCTACTGTGGATATTTAGACGTGCAGGCAAAAAGAATGCTACCACAAGTAACTATCAATTTTGACAACATCATAATAAACCTATTGAACTTTGGAGTGAAGCAGTTATAAAGCAAAAAATAGATTATATTCATAATAACCCAATAGAAACTGGTTTTGTTACCGATTCGACATATTGGAAATATAGTAGAGCTAGAAACTTCCATGAAGATCATAATGTATTGAATAGTGATCATTCTGGATTTTTAAGGTAAAAATTGTATAACTAATGTTAACTCTTGACGCCACTAGCAAATGCTAGCGGTAGCGGAGTATTCAAAGGGGGGCTGAAAAAGTAAGGAAGATGAATAAAAAAAGAGCTGAGAACAACTATGTTCTCAGCTCTTTTTATTCCAGTAGATTAAAAGTATAAATGGTATTAGTTTCCCTGATACCGCTAGCATTTGCTAGTGGCGGCAAAGATTGGAAGGGTTTGAGTAAGCAGGTTCAAGTAAAAAATAAAATCAAAAACAGTCATGTTTGTAAAAAATGTGACTGTTTTTTCTATTTTAGACGTATGAGCAGAAACTACAAATTTCATAATAAAAAAGGTTTATACTTTGTCAGTTTTGCTACGGTCAATTGGATAGATGTTTTTACAAGACAGGTCTATTTTGATGTATTGGCAGATAGTGTAAGCTATTGCAGAAAACACAAAGGTTTTGAATTATACTGTTATTGCTTTATGCCGAGCCATATACACTTTATTTTTCGTTCCACAAATGATCAGCCATCAGAGTTACTTAGAGATTTTAAGCGACATACGTCCAAAAAAGTGATAGAAGCCATTGAAGCAAATCCACAAGAAAGTAGAAAAAAATGGCTACTGTGGATGTTTAGACGTGCAGGCAAAAAGAATGCTACCACAAGTAGCTATCAATTTTGGCAACATCATAATAAACCTATTGAACTTTGGAGTGAAGCAGTTATAAAGCAAAAAATAGATTATATTCATAATAACCCAATAGAAACTGGTTTTGTTACCGATCCGACACATTGGAAATATAGTAGTGCTAGAAACTTCCATGAAGATCATAACGTATTGAATATTGATCATTCTGGATTTTTAAGGTAAAAATTATATAACCAATGTTAACTCTTGACGCCACTAGCAAATGCTAGTGATAGCAGGGGGAATTACAATATCTGAGTATAAAACAAAAAAGAGGGTGATGATCAACTATTGTACAATATTTTTTTGAAACCTGTAAAGTAGGAAATGGATTATATAAAAATATAAAAAAGAACCTTTTTTTAGTGGTTTTAGCTCAGAATGAGTGCTGAAATACGTCATAAATCTCCTGTTTTTTTATGGAGAAATAAGGTGGTTTCTGGTCTGTATTCAAAGGGAATTTTCCAGAAAAAGTATATAGAAGTAGCCTTCGAACTCGTTCCGAACAATAGAGAAAGCAATAGAAACCGATTTTGTTTTATGAGGTAAGCATACCAGAATCAAAGTCGTACAACTGCTACTTTTTCTACAGCAATAAGAGAGATTGGGGAAAGATCCGGAATGGTAGGATTATTCATGGTACGGCTATCATCTTCCAGTGTGGTAAATGTATAGACCGGATTTGTTCCCGGGTTGCTATCGATCATATTAATGACGACAGTACTTCTCCCAGAGTAGGTACTACTATTATCCAAGAATTTTTCGCTTCCTTCTCCTATTTGAACACCATTTCTGAATACTCTGACATGAGGTAGTGGCCAGTGATTTCCGGTATTATTGGCTACTGCCATAAGATTGATTTTTACATGATCCGGAGTACCGGTATAAGTAATGGTACTGGGAGCGGCAAAAGTCCACCCTGTATCGCTTCTGGTTTGAGTAACATCCAGGGTAGCATTGCTGTGAATGTCTGCATCATCTACCTGCCCAGCCCAGATAAAAGATTGATCGACCAGTATGGTCGAAGTCGTCGTTACAGTTCCGGTATTTCCGATTTGTTGCCAGTTGGTTCCGTCACTTTGCAACCACAAAATACTGCTTCTTGGAACCGTCGTCTGAGCAGTATTGTTCGCATCCCGATAGCTGCTGATTGCCTGGGTAGTAGCTGTGGTGTTTTTGATTACATAAATACGACCGTTGACAGTATTCGCAGCAGGAAGGGTAGTACTGAGGGTGGTCGTAATAATCACTGTGTGATGATCTTCGGTCAGTGTAATATTGGTTGTAGGAGTGACAATCGAGGTAGCTACGGATCCTGCGACTTGTAGGGTAGAATTAGGCAGCGTTCCTGTATTAATTCCTACCCGGGGTTTGGCAGTGAGGGCATTGGCACTTCCCTGAATGCGCATTAATTCTTTTTTGGTTCTATCCCGGTAATCATACCGCTTAAAAATAAATGGTTCAGCCCCATCATCCCCGATAATAAATTCTAGTTCTCCATTGTTGGATACTCCGTTAGAGCCTACCTCAAAAAAGTCTGTACCGGCAGCACTTCCCTTTAGCCGGAAGTTCCCATCACTATTGGTAAAAAACATAGGTTTGTAAAAAGAAGCTGCATTGGCTTGAAATTGTAAGGCAGAAACACCATTATTCCCTTTTACATACGTAAGATATTGATCGGGATCATCATAGTCTTCAAATGCTTGTTCCAGTCCCAGTGTTTGCCGCCTTCCAAATTCCAGGATGCTGATATTATTGGATCGGATATCCATCGCAATATCATCCTGTGTTCCCAGAAAAGAGGTCGAAGCAATGCCATTATTTCCATCAATTAACCAGTTGTCATTCGTAGTAGATACCCAGTTGGTCCCATCGAATATATAGATCTTTTTGGTTTCTATATTGTACAATAAAGAACCTTCTGCGGCACCAGTAATCCCATTCATTTCCACAGTGGTGGCAGTAGTGGGCAATCCCATAACAGAATTCGCGTCAATTTGCGCAGTTGCCGAAAATGTGTAAAACACAAATACAGCCAGTACATATATTTTTATAGCTGATATAGAGTAATTCCTATTCAAAAATACGGATAAGGAGGAAAGTGATAGCATATGGTTGATTACAAATGGGTTATTGGGTTGATGTTAAGTTACTGAATTCTTCAGACTTTTGAAAATTACGGATTTACCTTTGTATCGTTTTTTTTGTAAAAAAAATGAATTTTTCCCTTTTTCAGCACAGAAAATAAGTCCTCACTGACGATTAATAAGTGAGGGGGGATAGTTTCAGCAGATTGTTGTCTATTTGTATACAACGGTTCCCCGAGTATTAAGCGGTACAGGGCTACCCCTCCGAAAAGGAGATTCATTACATACGTTTTAAAATGCTTCGGCAATCCGTGTCGAATATTTATAATAGTTCCCTTTGGATGCCTCATCAGCTTGCTGCGAGGGAGTTAACTACTTTGTATATCTGTATCGGGATGGATAGGGAATAGTACTGTTGACGAACACAAGAATTGACCGTTTTTGCTATAGCACATTTCGGTTTTATATCAATACTAAACAATAATATATTATGAAGCACTATTACAAACCATCAGGGAAGTTTTCGATTTTGTCGATTCTCTATTTTTTGATACTGTCGGTAACGGCATTTCCGATATTAGGTGTTATATATGCCTACTGTATCCGGTACATTCCATTTGTGTACATCAATTTTTTAATTGCTGCCGGTTTTGGTTTCGGGCTTGGTTTATTGATAAATATTGTGGTGATTAATAAAGGAAAGAACCGAAATCCGGGAGTATCAGCGGTGTTGGGGACACTAGGAGGAGCAGTTGCATTATATGTACATTGGGCGGTATGGGTGCAGTTAGTGATTGCAGATGGAACTCCTGATGCAGGAATGGGGCAATTATTCACTTTGGTAACTGATCCGGGAATGCTGGGAGAATGGATTGCAAAAATAAATGAAGTAGGTACCTGGGGCATTAGAAACAATGCAGTACATGGCACTTTCTTATCAGTTATTTGGGGAATAGAAGCACTGATTGTTATAGGAATTAGTACGTTGATATCATTTCCGAGAGCCAAACAGCCTTTTTGCGAACAGGATGGTGTATGGTTTGAAGAAACTGTATTGCCGACATTGAATTATATAGGCGATGCCCCAAAAATGGTTGCCGAATTGGAAAAAGGGACAGTTACCGCTTTTGATGAGATAAGTCTGGCAGCGACGGAGGAAAAAGATCACAGTGTAATTACGGTGTATGCTTCTAAGCGGGGAGATTGTTATGTAACTGTACTAAATAAGAAAGCAAAAATAACAGATAAAGGAAAGATAGAACATACAGATGAAGCCGTGGTTTCTTATATCAGACTTAATCAATCATTAAAGGAACAGCTATTGAAATTTCAAAGCCATACAACCACTTCCTAATTATTATAGGTAGTCGGGGGAATTATGGCATATATTGGGGGTGAGGTTGAAGCGGGGGAGACCCCGCTTTTTTTATGATTTTTTTAAAAAGATTAACGAAAGTCTAACAGTTCATCGTGTCAGGAGACCGCTTTGCATTGCGTCTAACCGCGGTATTAACCTAAAACGATGTTAGTATGTTACACAAATCAAAACAAAAGTGGCTGGTATTGATGGGAGTTGTTTTTCCATGTATATGCATAGCACAAACAACAATTAGTGGTTTTTTTTCTAAAAAAGAACAACTTACCGTAGCGAGTAGTTACACCTACAAATTTTATGAACGTTATTATAGCGGAACCCGATTGACAGAGAGGAACCCCCCGGGTTTTGACCGGATTTCCTCTACGCTGGTTTCACTATATGGAGAATACGGACTTACGGATTGGTTATCCTTCACGGCTACATTGCCTTATATCAGTATAGGGAGTGAAGGAGGAGCCTTAGACCCTTATCAGCAAAAAGATCGGATAGAAGGGCTCCAGGATCTCGGTTTTTTTGCAAAAGCCAGGGTTGCCAATGTTTATTTTACAAACGGAGCCTCCCTACAGGCAGGAGTAGCTGCCGGAACCTTTCTCCCGGTAGGGGATTATGAAGGAAGAGGATTGTTATCACTGGGGACCAAGGCGACAACTATGGATGGAATAGGAGTGCTACAGTTTACCACCTCCTTTCGCTTATTTGCAGAGGTGCAGGCAGGGTATAGTTATCGTTATCATAAGGAATACACCGTGCCAGATGCCTTCTTGTGGAGTGCAAAACTAGGGTATTACAACCGTTTCTTTTATACCCATGCAAAAATAGGAGTGCAACAATCCGTTTCGGGTTATGATATCGGGTCTCCGCAGTACCAGGAGGCAGGTCCCGATGGATTGCCTGAAACCCGGGTGAATTATACCAATCTCTCCTTCGATCTGTATATACCTGTATATAAACAAATACTGGGGGTCTCCTCAGGATATAGTACGACAATTGATGGTCGGAATATGAATAAAGAACGCTATTTTTCCTTTGGATTGGTCTATAAACAAGGCTAGTGTTTATGTTTAAGGGGGGTAGTGCAAAAGAGATTTGTACAGTAGTAAAGGCATCATAGGTAAGTGTTGTTTCATATCGTAGTAGAAACCATCACGGGGCAAACTCATGAGGCATTCGCTGGAAACAAATTTTTTAATTTCAAGCTTAGCCTAGGGGATTATCCCCTTTAGCGATGCCAATAAAGTGATTGAAGGAGAATCTTGTAAATGCCTGATGTCTTTTTCATAAAAAAGCTTACTTTTGCGTATTCTACGTACAGTATCTAAGTAAACTATGATTGATAAATTAAATATCGTGAAGCAACGGTTCGATGAGGTGAATGATTTAATCATTCAGCCGGATGTGATTGCGGATCAGAAAAGATATATTAAATTAAATAAAGAGTATAAAGATCTTAAAGCCTTGATGGAGGAGCGGGATCGATATATCGAACTTACGGATAACCTGAAAGAGGCAGAGGAAATAATTGATGACGGGAGTGATGCGGAGATGGTGGAAATGGCAAAACTTCAGTTAGAAGAGGCCAAAGAAGAATTACCGGCATTGGAAGAAAAAATCCGGATGATGTTGGTGCCAAAAGACCCTGAGGATGCGAAGAACTGTGTGGTAGAAATTCGTGCAGGTGCCGGAGGAGATGAGGCGAGTATTTTTGCAGGAGATCTATTCCGTATGTATACCAAGTTTTGTGAAAGCAAAGGATGGACAACCAGTGTGGTAGATCTGAATGAAGGAACCAGTGGAGGATATAAGGAGATTATCTTCGAGGTGAATGGAGAAGATGTATATGGAACCCTGAAGTTTGAAGCAGGAGTACACCGGGTACAACGAGTGCCTCAGACAGAAACTCAGGGGCGGGTACATACCAGTGCTGCTTCTGTTATTGTATTGCCAGAAGCCGAAGAGTTTGATGTAGAGCTGGATATGCAGGAAGTACGTATCGAACGTACGACTTCTACCGGTCCAGGAGGGCAGTCGGTAAATACGACATATTCTGCGATTAAATTACACCACGAGCCTACCGGTATGATTGTCAGTTGTCAGGATCAGAAATCCTCACATAAAAACCTGGAAAAAGCCCTGAAAGTACTTCGATCCAGATTGTATGAGATGGAATTAGCAAAGAAACAGGCAGCAGATTCTGAAAAGCGAAAGAGCATGGTTTCTTCCGGAGACCGATCTGCGAAGATCAGAACCTATAACTATCCGCAGGGAAGAGTGACGGAGCACCGTATCGGTCTTACGTTATACGATCTGGGGAATATCATTGATGGAGATATCCATAAGATCATAGAAGAATTGCAATTAGTAGCAAATACAGAAAAATTAAAAGAATCCAGTGATTTGTTCTAATTAATAGCATACCCATTTTCTACAGAAAGAAAATGATATGAGTATATAAAAAACCAATTCTTTTTAGAATTGGTTTTTTTAGTATTGAAGTGGTTTAAACTTTTTTGATTTAAGTGAAAAGTAGTGGTTTTGTGTTCAGATGAAGTAATTTTTTAGCTGTATAGCAGAGCTACGGAAGTCAAAAACTTCATTGTATATAATCTAACCTTGTCGCTGATAGGAACTCCTCTTTAGGTAGCATCTATTAATAGGTTATCAGCCATGAAGTATTCCCTAAGTAAATTTTAAATACTCCCGTACTGGGAAATATATTTATGATCATTTCCTTAGAGCTATTCATATGATCGCAATCACAGGATGGGACTGGAAATTAATCGGTTGCTTTTTGCGGTCTGAAAATAAAGTATAATCCGGCAATAATAAATGGAATACTCAGCCATTGCCCGGTAGATAAGATATCTCCAAAAGCGTCTTCGAATCCTCCCTGACTTTTCTTTACATACTCTACGATAAATCGCACTACCCATATAAGGATGAGGTACATACCAAATAAGAATCCTCGATGGTTTCTTTTGTTGGTTTTCCAGTAAAGATACCATAGGATAAGAGATACAAATATATATCCGAATGCTTCGTATAATTGAGCGGGATGTCGATATGGAATTGCTTCCAGCAGTTCAGCAAACTTAGGGTTTTCTACTACTGCTGCATAGGCTTTATTAATGTGTTTGATACCGGTTTCTCTGACAACTTCATTTTTAGACAATCCGTCCCGAACAAACTTAACACCAAAGGCAGAAGTGGTCGGTTCTCCAATGATCTCCGAATTAAAGAAGTTTCCGATACGAACAAAAATTCCTCCAAAAGCAGCAGGAATCGTTACTCTGTCCAAAATCCATAAGGGATGCTTTTTTAGTACTTTCTTAGCGTAGTAGTACATCGCAATAATAAAGGCGATAGCAGCTCCGTGACTGGCAAGTCCCTGAAAACCGACAAAACTAAAAGAAGGATCAAACCGGAAGGGAAGAAAAATCTCCATAAGATTATTCTTGTAATAATCCCAGTCATAAAAAATCACATGACCTAGTCGTGCACCAATCAGGGTTCCTAATACCGCATAGATAAATACAGCATCCAGTTTTTCCATGCTGATGTTTTCCCGAATGTATATTTTTTTCATCAAATACCATCCGACGGAGAAGGCAACAACAAACATAAGGCTGTAAAATCGTATCATAAAGAAACCGAGGTCGATCCCTTCGGCAGGGTTCCAGATAATTGTAGTAAAGGTCATTTTGGACTAAAAAGTTTTTTCTAAGGGTAAATATACTTATTTATATGTACTCGAATGATAAAATCAAGTTAACACTTTGGTTTATCGTCTTTGGGCTCAGGAACGGGATCATAGCCACTGCCACCCCAGGGATGACAACTAAAAATCCGTTTTACAGAAAGCCAGCTTCCTCTAAAGACACCGTGTTTTTGCAATGCTTCTATAGTGTATTGAGAACAGGTAGGGTGGTACCGACAGGTAGCAGGAGTCAACGGGGAAATAAATTTTTGATAGCCCCTTACCAATACAATGAATGGCAAGGCGGCTATTTTTTTTATGGAAGTCCTGGCAGCCAAAATACAGATTAATTAAGGGAGAAAGTAGTGCCTTCTCTTCCGTCTTTTAACTGGATTCCAATAGCTTGTAATTCGTCCCGGATTTTATCACTGGTCGCAAAGTCCTTATTAGCTCTGGCTTCTGCCCGTAACTGAATTAGTAATTCGACAGCCCCGGATAATTTATCACTGGTATCAGAAGAGGTTTCATTGATATCAGCCAATCCTAATACATCAAAGACAAAATCATGCAGGGTTTTGGTTAGTAAAGCTAAATCAGCGGCACTAATAGTGGCTTTCTGTTCCTTGACCGTATTGATGAATTTAACCGCTTCAAATAATTTGGCAATAAGAATAGGACTGTTAAAATCATCATTCATGGCGTTATAACATTCCTGTCTCCATTCGGAAACATCAAATGTACTGGTCGCCTTGGCAGGGGTGATTCCTTTGAGCGAATGTATTGCGTCAAATAATTTATAGAATCCTTTTTCAGAAGCTTCCAAGGCATCGTTCGAAAAGTCCAGAATACTTCTGTAATGTGCCTGAAGCATAAAAAAGCGTGCTACAGCTGGCGGGAATGTCTTTTTAAGCAAGGGGCTTCCTCCTGCAAAAATCTCCGCAGGAGAAATGATGTTTCCTGTAGATTTTGACATTTTTTTTCCGTTTAGTGTCAGCATATTGGCATGCATCCAGTAATTAACAGGTGATTTTCCGCAAGCGGCTTCTCCCTGGGCAATCTCACATTCGTGGTGTGGGAATTTGAGATCCATTCCTCCTCCGTGAATATCAAATTGCTCTCCCAGATATTTAGAACTCATAACAGTACACTCCAGATGCCATCCCGGGAAACCATCACTCCAGGGAGATGGCCATCGCATGATATGCTCAGGTTCTGCTTTTTTCCACAACGCAAAATCCTGTGGGTTTTTCTTATCAGATTGTGCTGTTAGTTCTCTGGTATTGGCAATCATATCCTCCAGGTTACGACCGCTTAGTTTTCCGTAGTCATTGGTTTCATTGAACTTAACTACATCAAAATAGACAGATCCGTTAGAGACATAGGCATATCCATTGTCTATAATGGTCTTGATAATCTCGATTTGCTCGACAATATGCCCGGTGGCAGTAGGTTCTATACTTGGAGGAACCGTATTGAATTTAGCCAGGATGTTATGAAAGTCCAGCGTATATCGCTGTACAATCTCCATAGGCTCCAATTGTTCCAGCCGCGCTTTTTTGGCGACTTTGTCTTCTCCTACGTCCGCATCGCTCTCCAGATGTCCTGCATCTGTAATATTTCTCACATATCGTACTTTATACTCTAAATGTTTCAGGTATCTGAAAACAAGATCAAAAGAGATAAATGTGCGACAATTACCCAAATGTACATTGCTGTATACTGTAGGACCACAAACATACATTCCTACATATCCTTCTGTAATGGATTGGAATGTTTCTTTCTGACCTGAAAGTGAATTGTAGATCTTTAATTCTTGATTTTTGTACAATGGATGTATTGCCATGATTGATGCGTAATTTTGTGTTTTTACAAGTTAAATATAGTATTAAAAAGTTGTGTCTAATCTGATGTAATCCAAAAATTCCTGACGTACTGCTTTTTCTTTGAACTTACCTCCGAATTCACTAGTTACCGTACTGCTTTCGATATCTCTGATTCCTCTGGAGTTTACGCAGAGATGTTTGGCATCGATTACACAGGCTACATCTTTGGTTCCCAGTACTTCCTGTAAGTCCTGAACAATCTGCATAGTCATTCGCTCCTGTACCTGTGGTCGCTTTGCATAATAATCCACAATGCGATTCATTTTGGATAGACCAACGACAGTACCGTTAGAAATATAAGCCACATGTGCTCTTCCTACGATAGGTAGTAAGTGGTGCTCACAGGTAGAATACACGGTTATATTTTTTTCAACAAGCATTTCCCCATACTTATAGGAATTATCAAAAGTTGAAGCTTTTGGTTTATTCTTAGGATTGAGTCCGGAAAAAATCTCTTTAACGAACATCTTAGCAACCCGCTTGGGAGTTCCCTGAAGGCTGTCATCCGTAAGATCCAATCCCAACGTTTCCATAATGTGTTTTACATCTTTCTGGATAAGGGTAATCTTTTCATCATCACTCAGTTTAAAGGCGTCTTCTCTAAGAGGAGTTGTAGCACTGGTTCCGATATGATCGTCTCCTAATGCATCTATTGCTTCAAGGGCCTTGTCTATTTTCACACGTTTAGATTTTATAATTATAAAATAAAGAACGGCTGATTCATATCATTGTGCCGTTGTTTGATTGTACTCGATTATCGAGATTTAAATGCTTCGAGGCATGCCTCGAAATTAAAATTTAATACCTCATGCACTAGCATCGAGGTAGTTTACCGCTTATGTTTTCTATATAAGGAAATCATAAATCGTAAAAGCTCTTTTTGTTTTCTTTCGCTAAAAAGAATATTTATTCTAATTTGCGCACGTTTAACATCATTCTTATTTTATAGAGAAATATTCTTAAAAAAAAGGACACTTATGTTAAAAGTGGGTGCAAAGATACAATTTTGTCGTTTTAGATAATAAAAGCTATCCAAACATTATTAATAAAGTATTCTTAAATCTATAGAGAATAGTATCTTTACAAATAAGATTCCTATGAATAATAACATTTTTACTTCAGTATATTGATTATGAATAAACTATTGCCTCAAATTTCCCTCTACCTACTCATCGCTTTTATGTCTTGCCTGCATACCTCTTATGGTCAAGACGGACTTCCCTGTACGTTATCTACTCCTTTTTGTTCTGATCAGGCACAGGAACTGACTTTTGACAATACTGTCGGAGTGGAAAGCCTGGGAGAAATAGGTTGTTTGAATACCACTCCTAATCCTGCCTGGTTTTTTTTAAGAGTGGATCAGGGAGGGACGCTGGAATTTGATATTGTACAGTGGGTAGACGAAAACGATAACAGCCGCCTGGATAGAAACGAACGCCAGTTAGATGTGGATTTTATTGCCTGGGGACCGTTTACAACTTCTTTTGTGAATTGTGATGTCTTAGCTACAGGTTGTGATAATAACGGAGATGGAGACGGAAGACCTGCAGAATGTGTAAATAATGTAGACGAACCTTTTTATTATCTGGATAATGAGGATAATACGAACATCGTCGATTGTAGCTATTCCAGGACAGAAGCGGTGGAAAAATTAACTATTCTAAATGCACAGCCCAGAGAATACTACATTATTCTAATTACCAATTTTGCCAATGAATCAGGGAAAATACAACTACAGCAAACCAATCTTGGAGAAGAGAATTCCGGGACTACAGACTGTACAATATTAGAGCCGGGATTGGGACCTGATATCGCTACCTGTGGGGTTGTTCCAGTGATGCTCGAAGGCTTTTTTGAAGGGGCAGTGAGTTATCAGTGGTTTGTTTTTCACGAACCGACAGATTCTTTTCAGCCTGTTCCGGGAGCAACCATTCCTGTGTATGAAGCCCCAGGACCGGGCACATATAGACTCGAAGCCAGAGATGGTAGCGGTGCTGTTGTGGGAACAGATGATATTAATGTGAATGACGTGACCAATGCTTTGATATCTGTGGGGTATTCCATCGCAGAAGAATCTTTTGCCGGGAGTTATACCATTACTGCAGAGCCTCAGGTGACAGTGGGAGAAATAAGTGATTACGAATTTAGTATTAATGGAGGCGAGTACCAGTCATCTCCTGTTTTTACTAATGTGCCTCCGGGAGATCATGTGATTACAGGGCGACATATACAAGGATGTAGTGAAAGGGATTCTGAAACCATTATTATTTTAGGATATCCTAAGTATTTTACACCTAATGGAGATGGGTTTCACGATACCTGGCACTTAATTAATATCGAGGATCAGACCACGGCCTTGATTTATATTTTTGACCGGCATGGGAAATTGCTCAAGCAATTACGACCCAATGGAGCAGGGTGGGATGGTACCTATAATGGAAGCTTGATGCCTTCTTCTGATTATTGGTTCCGGGTAGAATTTAATGAACCCAGAGATCCTAATAATAGAAGGAGAGTGTTTAAATCCAGTTTTTCTCTAATACGATAAAATAAAAAAATCCCTTCCCGAATATACTCAGGAAGGGATTTTTGATATGCGCTGTTTTGTCGTTCTAAATTTTTAAATTCAAACTAACTGTGATATTGTTTCGGTAACTATTGATCTGAGCACTGTTCTGGAAGGCAGATCCAGGATAGAACTGTTCTTCTCTTTCCTGTTCAGAATAATCGTAAGCAACATCCAGTCTTATTTTTCCAAAATTATATCCTGTTCCCAGAGAGAATCCTTTTCGCTCTCCTAATATCTGATCGTTTTTATAAGGGCTTTGTTCTAGGAACATTCCTCCTCTGAAGCTCCAGTTATGATGGCGCATTTCTCCTCCTAATCGTGCAGTAGATGCTCCTTGCAGCATGTTGGAAATTTCGTTATTCTGTTCCCGGTAGTCTACACGGTTGTCAGAACTGAACTTTATAGAGCTGTAATCTTTATAGGAATAGTCAAAACTGAGAAGCCCTTTTTTGCCAAATAATAAGGCAATACTTCCTGTGGCTTTTCCGGGTGTTCTAAGTTCGTATTCCGGATATACATTTATAATATCAGGAGCGACGACGAATCGTCCGTCTGTATCGCTAATAGTAACTACGCGCTGGGTAGTTTCTTCATTAATATTATACCAGGTAGGGGATTGGTATGAAGCCCCTACACGCACCATTTTTGATACTTTGGCAATCCCTCCAAGCTGAAAAGAAATACCGGCGCCGGTAGTCGATAGCTTGTTAGAGAAACTAATGTCGTTAATAAAGCTTCCTGTATTTTGATTTTGCTCTCTGAAATTGGTAAAACGGTCAAAGCTGATAAAATGAGTACTGATATTAGCTCCAAGGAAAAATTTATCATTGATTTGCATTGCTCCGTTAAAAGAAAACTTCCCATTGAGTCCAGTTGTCTCATAGGTAAAATCCTGATCAAAGGTTCCACTGGCTACATTAGAGGAGTACGCAGTGCTATTCGGATCATCCGGGTTATCGGATTCGATAATTAGAGATTCAAAACCTAAAAAAGCTTGTTGTGCACTATAGCTTTCATTTTGTCCCAGGTAGCGATATAGACCGCTAACAGATTCGTTGTTTTGTACTGTAAGGAGATCCAGAGGAAGTCCTTGCGCTTCTGTCAGGAAATACTGATCAATAGAATTGTTGCTCTGACCAGAAACAAAGAACTGGTCAGCATTATCAGCCGTTTGATCATATGCCATCCCAAAGGTGACTTTGTTGATTGGTCCTGAGGCAGTATTATTAAACACAAAAACAGCTCCAATCTGATTGAAATTCAGGTTTTTTTCAGATTCATCTTGTTGTATTCCGTTATAAATGGCTTCGTTGTAGATACGATCAGCTCCAATGGTTAAGCTGGCAGAGGAGTTGAGAAATACCGCTGAAGCAGCCGGGTTTATTTGTAATGATGAGATATCACCTCCCAGAGCTCCAAAAGCGCCGCTCATCGCTCGGAAACGAGCAGTCCCTTTAATATTGTCATTAGAGTATCGGAGTGCATCATTGATGTCCTGAGCGTTCGCTATGGACATAGAAAGGATACTTATGAATAAAAGTAATTTTTTCATATCAATTTATATGCTATTTAAATTTTTAAAACAATTTTTGCTTTCATTGCTCGGGGTAGAAGCAGGTAACGCTTAGGGAATCCCTCAACATGCAGAACACAATATAGGTTTGCATGTTGATGCTCAGCCCTGATAGAGGATATTACCCTCTGGATCTCGATCTGCTTCCTCCTCCAGAACGACCACTGCTGCTTCTCGAAGAAGACCTGGAGTAACTTCTGCTTCCTGAGCTGGATCTGGATCGGGAAGGAGAATATCCTCTGCTGCCACTAGACCTGGATCTGGAAGGCGAATAGCTTCTGCTTCTGGAAGAACCGGAAGAGTAATTTCTGCTTCTGGAGCTGTTACCGCGGGTTCCGTAGTTAGAGGTTCTGGATCTGGTGGATCTTCCGTTATAGTTAGAAGAACGGCTTCTGGAACCACTATAAGTATTACTTCTGCTACGGGTACCGCTATATCTGGAAGTACTTCTACTTCGGTTATACCCTCTGGAGTAGGCATTTCTACCCAAAGCGTTGTATCGTCCTACATAAGCTCCTCTGGCACCTCTGTGAAAAGCGTACCCATATCTGGATCTAAAGAAAGGACGGTAATATGGACCGTAGAATCTGTTATAAGGGAAAAAGTTATAGGAGAAGCCCCAACCCCAGTTCGGACCCCATCCCCAGTTCCATCCCCAATTGTATGGACCGTAGAAAGAGTTCCATCCATATCCATACCAGGGATCGTAAAACCCGATGCCTCCCCAGAATGGATTATAAAACCCACCGGTGTTAATTATGTTTACAGATACATTATCATGTGTGCTGCCCCAGGATGGTTGACTCGCATGATATTGTAGTCCTGTTACTGTTGTATCGATTTCTGTCGTTCCGTTAATGCTGGCATAATCATCCACTTCGGTAAAAATAGCTCCAGGACCGTCTATGTTTTCATACTGCGCAGATTTTGCAGAGAAATAACTGGCATATTTGTTATTAGCGGCTGCGCCAGAAGTCTGGGCAGGAGTCGTGTTTCTGGAAGGGATAGTTTCGGTATTTGTTTGACTTCTTGTGTCATTATAGATACCATCATCATCATAGGATGCATATTGATAAGAACCACAGGATGTCAACATAAGAAGAGCGGCTGCCAGGAAAAACCCTAGCACATGATGTTTCTGAAAATAATTTTTAAGTCGCATATCTCCGTATTTTATTGTTGAACAGTACAAATTTAGTTAGTTTTGTCCTAACTAATTTTTATTTAACACAGGCACAACATTTGTGCCAAATAATAGCATATGGGTAAAAATCTAACAAAACGAAGTGAAGATTATTCAAAATGGTATAATGAACTGGTTGTCAAAGCTGATCTGGCGGAGAATTCAGCTGTACGCGGATGTATGGTTATAAAACCCTACGGGTACGCTATCTGGGAGAAAATGCAAGCAGAGTTAGATAGAAAATTTAAAGAAACCGGGCATCAAAATGCCTATTTTCCTCTTTTTGTACCTAAAAGTCTATTCGAAGCTGAAGAAAAAAATGCGGAAGGTTTTGCCAAAGAATGTGCAGTGGTTACACATTATAGGTTAAAGACAGATCCAGAGGATGCTTCCAAGCTAATTGTAGATCCTAATGCAAAACTGGAAGAGGAATTAATTGTACGTCCTACTTCAGAAGCAATTATATGGAATACCTATAAGGGGTGGATTCAATCTTATAGGGATCTGCCTATATTAGTTAACCAGTGGGCAAATGTTGTTCGATGGGAAATGCGAACGAGATTGTTTTTGAGAACAGCGGAATTTTTATGGCAGGAAGGACATACGGCTCATGAAACACGGGAGGAAGCGATAGCAGAAACAACACAAATGAATGATGTGTATGCAGATTTTGTAGAAAACTTTATGGCGATCCCTGTTGTTAGAGGAAGAAAAACAGAGAGTGAGCGATTTGCAGGGGCAGAAGATACATATTGTATCGAAGCACTTATGCAGGATGGAAAAGCTTTGCAAGCCGGAACTTCTCATTTTCTGGGGCAGAATTTTGCCAAAGCTTTTGATGTAAAATTTACTTCCAAAGAAGGGAAGCAAGATTATGTTTGGGCAACTTCATGGGGAGTGTCGACTCGCTTGATGGGAGCATTGATTATGACACATAGTGATGATAATGGGTTGGTGTTACCACCAAATCTGGCTCCTGTGCAGGTAGTTATCGTACCTATATATAAAGGACAGGAACAATTAGATGAGATATCAACGGTAGTAGATAGTTTAGTGAAAGAACTGAGAGCTAAAGGAATTTCTGTGAAGTTTGATAATCGGGATACGCACAGACCGGGAGCGAAGTTTGCTCAATACGAATTGCAGGGAGTACCTGTACGAATTGCTATCGGACCAAAAGACCTGGAAAAAGGAACAGTAGAGGTCGCCAGAAGAGATACCTTGAGTAAATCTATTGTTGCCAAAGAAGAGGTGGTAGCAACAGTTGCAGATCTGCTGAACGAAATACAGGAGAATTTACATCAAAAAGCTCGTACGTATCGCGATGAACATATAACAGAAGTGGACTCCTTCGAAGCGTTTAAAGAAGTGTTAGAAAACAAAGGAGGATTTGTGTCTGCTCATTGGGATGGGACAATAGAAACCGAGCAAAAAATCAAAGAAATCACAAAGGCAACTATTCGTTGTATTCCTTTTGATGCAAAGGAAGAGGAAGGGATTTGTGTGTATAGTGGAAAAAAATCAAATGTTAGAGTGCTGTTTGCCAAGGCGTACTGATTTTTTTTAGAAAAAAAACAAAATAATACTTGGCGAATTAAAAAATAGTCGTATTTTTGCATCCGCAATTGAGCAAGTATTATGGCCCGTTCGTCTATCGGCTAGGACGCCAGGTTTTCATCCTGGTAAGAGGGGTTCGATTCCCCTACGGGCTACAAGTCATAAAAAGTTGCAAAATTAAATAGAAACCTATAAGTTTGCAGCGAAATTGAAACGGAAATAATGGCCCGTTCGTCTATCGGCTAGGACGCCAGGTTTTCATCCTGGTAAGAGGGGTTCGATTCCCCTACGGGCTACAAATTTTTATAATAAGAAATTTAACGAGAAGAGAGATGGCAAACCATAAGTCAGCATTAAAAAGAATCAGAAATAGCGAAACAAAACGCTTAAGAAATAAATATCAGCATAAAACGACTCGTAATGCAATTAAAAAATTACGTGCAGCTGATAAGAGTGAAGCTGAGAAGTTATTTCCTTCTGTGGTTTCTATGATTGATAAGTTAGCAAAGAGAAATATTATTCATAATAATAAAGCAGCTAACTTAAAATCTCAATTAGCAAAACACGTAGCAGCTCTTTAAGAAAAGTTTCTACATATAATATAAAGAAAACTCTCCTTATTTCAAGGAGAGTTTTTTTATGTTTATTTTTTAACAAAATGGAATCTGTAAGGTGATGAAAATTCTATATATTAGGTTTGTTATTAACTAATAAACCACTTAGGAGGAGTTTCGGAATTACAAAAAGCTTCTCAGAGGATAATTCATACCTGTACATGAAAAAAATAATTGTTGCAGCTTCTTTATTGATACTAGTAGCGTGTAAAAATCAAACAGCAGAGGTTTCTGTAGCGCCTTCGGTAGATGATGTAAAAGAAACAAAAAGCCCTATAGAAGGTACCTGGAAAATGGTGTATGGGGAAATAAGAGAAAAAGATTCACTTCAAATCAAAGATTTATCTAATACGAGTTTTATTAAAATTATTAATGCATCTCATTTTGCTTTTTTTAACCAAAATACCTCAGGGGAGGCTAATTTTTATGGAGGAGGGGGGACATATGAGCTCAATGGGGATGCGTATGCAGAAACCTTGTCGTATACTTCTGTAGATGGTGTCAGGGGGCATCGGTTTCCTTTTACGGTAGAATTTAAAGGGGATACATTGATTCAGTACGGATTGGAAGAGGTAAAAAAGGCAAATATAAAACGTCATATCGTAGAGAAATATATAAGGATTGAGTAGAGGGATCGATTATCCAAAAAAATTAATCGAAGGGATTGTGTCATTGTTTTTTAATTTCTCATAGATATAAGCAGCTGTGGCGATATCTTGTATTGCGGTTCCTGTAGAGTCATAGATGAAAATTTCTTTAGCATTGGTGCGTCCTTTTTTCTTGTTTATTAAAAGTTCTCCTAGCTCGCAATAGATGTCATCCGGAGAGATGATGTTTTGTTGTATTGCGTGTTGTGATTCGCCTACTGTGATTACTTGATTTTTGATATCAGCAACAATTTTTGCAGTTTTCATGAGTTTAGGATCCAGTTCGCTCTTGCCTGGGCTGTCAGCTCCTACTGCTCCAATAAAAGTTCCTGGTTGTATCCACTTTCTGGATATAAAAGGTGTTGTCGAAGGGGTGCAGGTGATGATGATATTACTATTGAGACAAAGGTCTTCTATAGAGGTAGTTGTGATAGGGTGCTGTACTTTGGATTTTAAGGAATCAGCAAATTTAGTCGCCTTTTCAGGATTCCTGCCACTGACCGTTATTGTTTCGACCTTAATATTTTCTATTAACATTAGTAGTTGAGCTGCTGCCTGATTTCCATATCCGATAACTCCGAGATGGATCGGGGCATCTGGTTTTAGGTATTTAGCAGCGATAGTGGTTGCGGCAGCTGTCCTCATTGTGGAAATTGTCGTAGATTCGAAAATGGCCAGGGGGTATGCATTAGAAGCGTTACTGAGGTAGATAATTCCTAAGATGTTAGGAAGGTTGAACTTTTTGGAATTACTAAAGAATCCTCCGTTGCATTTCAGACCGTAGTAAGGTGTCTGGTCTAAAAGCCCTCCTGTTTTTATATGGTATTCCCCTTCAGGAGCATCGGCATGAATCAGATCTGTTTTAATAATGTGATGTGATGCATGTAGGATATGTGCTTTTTCTACCGCCTGTATGTAATCTTGTGAAGTAAGTAGATTTTCGAATGAAGATCGGTTGAATAATAATGTTTTATCTGGTCTCATAATCTTTCGATGGTTTTTTGTGAATTAGTGATGTATTTTTTCATAGAGTTGGCAGTCATACATGCGTGGACAGGTAGGATATGTATAAGTTGTCCGATGTTGTATTGGGAGATATCCTGTTCCGGTACAGCAATGATTCCATGTTCTTGGGATATGCTTTTTAGGTAGGTGTCTGGGATACATCGGGTCGGTGTATTTGTAGTGGGATCGATGATCAGACCGTATATTTTTTTATCCTCTTCGAGAATAAGGTAGTCTTTGGAGAAATGAACGCCTCCACCATAAATGAGAATTTCATTTTTTTCGGGATGAATGGCTACTATAGGGCACACCATGGTTACTGCAATTTCATTGATGGTATTTGACCCTATATAGTGTTGGGTTAGGTCGTAAAAAACAAAGTTGCCAGGTCTGATTTCATCAATACCATTAAAATTATCAGAAACACTACAACTGGGAGTGTCTCCATAGGAGAGAATAAGATCTGGATATAGGGTAGAGAATTGTTTTTTTAATGGAGTGAACAAGGATAGTGCTTTTTCGTGTACGTCGATGATTTCTTGTTTGGACCGGCATTGATAGGTGTGACCTGCATGGGCGAGAAATCCTTTGAATGTTAAAAGAGAAGAGGCGTTGCTGGCCTTGAGAATATTGTTGATTTTATCGGTATGATGTGGTGAAACACCTGTCCTGTTGTATCCGACATCGATTTTTATAAAGAAGTTAACTGGGGATTGTAAGTGTGCTTCCAGAAATGATACGGTATCTATGGATTCTATTAAAATGTTAAGTGTTATTGTACGGGCAAGCTGATTGATTTGTTTTATTTCTAAGATATTGACAGGAAAGGCAACTGTAATATCATTCCAGTCCTTAGAAAAGTACATGGCCATATCAAGGGAGGATACGGTTATTTTTTTTACTCCGAATGCTTTAAACCAGTTTCCTATTTCAATAGATTGGTGTGTTTTGAAATGAGGGCGAAAAATAAGCTGCTGTTTTTCAGCTTTTAATGCCATTTTTCTGATGTTTTTCTGACATTTTTCTTTATCTATTAATAAAGTGGGTTTGGTGATCATGGCATGTGTTTTACGTTAAAATATAAATATCTTAATATTGAGATACTTTATGTCAATAGTAAGCTATTTATCTCAATATTGAAATAAAATGGCTACTTTTATTTTTGAAAACAGAAAATATGAATAAAAAAATAAGGGAGGAGTCTGTCGATTTGTTGGATCGATTGGTGAGTGACTGGAAAAGAGAATGTCCTGAATTGGATGTGGATCCTATGGAGATTGTTGGAAGAATTCTTCATTTGGGGAAAATCTTAGAAAAAAGAGCGGGAGATTCACTGAAGGATAGTGGTGTTTTTTATACAGATTTAGATGTATTAGCGACTTTGAGAAGGTCTGGAGAGCCGTATGAGTTATCTCCGACTGAGCTAAGAAAATCGGTATTGATTACATCAGGAGCGATGACTGCTTTGTTAGATCGATTAGAAAAAAAAGAATTGATATATCGAAGACCTAGTGAAAAAGATGGTCGGGTTTTTATTGCTGGATTGACTAAGGAAGGGGTTGTTGCGATCGAAGAAGTGATTGCGCATCGGTTTGAGGAGGCAAAATCTTCCATTGCAGTATTTGATGAGTCAGAACAAGAGATGTTGGCTGGGTTGTTGAAAAAGATGATGTTGTTTTTGGAGCCTTCATGACTTTGGCTTGTTTTTTTCTTCGATCCATCTGCTCATATATTCGTTGCTTTTCATGGTGTGGTGTAGTAGCATGGCACCAGTGAAGTTTTGGTTTCTATGTGTTTTTATGTCGGCTGCGATTTGGTTGATTTGATTGATAATGGTATGTCTAAATGCACTTTCCTGAAATCGGGTATTGATGATTTCGATACCATTCTGCTGGGATTGCTCCCAGATATTTTTATGGGTGTAAAGATAGATAGCTGCCTGGGCTAATTTTTCAGGGGTATCAGTTATAAACCCATTCCAATCTGCTTCTCCCTGCATTCCTTCGGCTCCGATAACGGTGGTGATACTGGGAGTTCCGTATCGCATTGCATCGATAAGTTTTCCTTTGATACCGGCACCAAATTGTAAAGGGGCCAGGCATACTCTTGCTTTTCCCATGACATCTGCAGCATTTTTTGCCCATCCTTTAATTAGGAAACCAGAAGAGGGATGATGTAATTGTAAGGCTTTTTCAGGAGGGTAGGAGCCGTAAATATGAAGCGCTGCATCTGGTAATTTTGCACGGATAGCGGGCCATATTTTTTCTTTGAGGTAGCGAATGCTGTTCCAGTTTGGGGTATGCCTGAAATTGCCAATCGTTATAAAATGCTTTCTGTGATCATACGATGCCCAGCTGTTTTTTGTCTCCCGGTTAATCTCAGGATATGTTAAAGGGTAGTAGCATAATTGATTTTCAGGAATTAGAAATGTATTTTTTAGTAGATCTATTTCATGTTCTGAAATAATAAGAGAACAGTCGCTTCTGTGGATACTGGCGAGTTCTCGTTTGGTGTATTCACTGGACAGGAGTAATTGTGGTGTGTGTGGGATATTTTTTTTAAAGGCTTCTTCCCTTGTTTTTCTGAGAGAATGCAGGTCTTCTGTATTTAGGATTCGAATAGCATCAGGAGTATGCATTGCTACGCGCCAACCAAATTGTTCTTCTGTCATAAAACGATCGAAGACAACGATGTCTGGTTGAAGATTCTTGATAAAATCATCGAATGAGGTGTCGTTAATAGCAATTTGTTGTTTGGTTACCCCTATGTGATCAAGATCAAACATATACTCACTTTCTGAAGCAGCACTGGCAAAGGTAATGGTGTACTCCTGTTGTAGGTTGTTTATGAGTTGTATCATATGGCTTCCTGCTGCAGAAGAATTAGGCTCGGGCCATACAAATCCAATGATTAGTGCTTTTTTCATATCGTTTAAAGTTGAGCAGATTGTTTATAAGAGCTAAGGGAAAACGTAGTTTTTGTACTATTTTACTCGATAATCGAAATGTAAATACCTAGAGGGATTTAATTAATATAGTGCTTATTTTAAATTTTAAGACTTGATCTGTAAGTGTGGGCTTACGTGACAACTTTTTTAAAGGTTTGTATAAAAAAAGCCTCAGTAAAAACTGAGGCGCTATGATCGTAATGCTGTTGGCTTATAATTTAGCAAATATAGCCTGCATTTTTTCTTTTTCTTCTCTCGCGAGTTCCGGATCTACTAAGATTCTACCACTGTGTTCATCCGTGATGATTTTTTTTCTTGTAGCAATTTCCATTTGCACCTGAGGAGGGATCGTGAAAAAAGATCCACCAGAAGCCCCTCTTTCGATGGGTACTACTGCTAATCCGTTCTTAACATTTTTACGGATTCTGTGATATGCGGTAATAAGTCTTTCTTCTATGTCTCTTTGATAGTCAGAAGACTTAGCGATCAGTGCTTGTTCTTCTTTTTCCGTCTCGGCAAGAATCGCATCTAGTTCTCCTTTTTTATGAGCTAAGTGCGCTTCTCTATCAGTAACTTTTTCTTTTGTTTGCTTGATGATTTCGTTTTTCTGAACGATTTGCGCTTTAAATTCTTTAATGTGCTTTTCTGATAATTGAATTTCTAATTCCTGAAATTCGATTTCCTTACTTAGGGCATTATACTCACGGTTATTTCGAACATTTTTTTGCTGCTCTCCGTATTTTTTTATCAAAGCTTTTGCTTCTTCAATCAGATTTTTCTTGTTCTTGATATTTTCATCAATAGTGTCAAGATCCGTGTTTAGCTTGTCTAGTCTCTTATTTAATCCGGCTACTTCATCCTCAAGATCTTCAACTTCCAATGGTAGTTCACCACGTACGTTACGAATCTCATCCACTCTGGAGTCAATTAATTGCAGGTCATATAGTGCTCTTAATTTTTGCTCAACAGTAATTTCTTTCTTTGCCATGTTTTATAAATATTGAATAGGATTGGTATTTTTATCCGATAAAATGATTGCAAAATTACTGATTTTTTTTCTAAGATAGCTAACAATTAGGTTTTTTGTGTATTGTTCGCTTTCATAATGGCCAATATCAGCAATAATTAATCGATTTTCGGCTTCATAAAATTGATGATATTTCAGATCTGAGGTGATAAAAATATCAGCATTGTTTTGTATTGCATTTTTTATAGCAAAGCTGCCACTTCCTCCCAGAACGGCAACTTTTTTTATGGGTTTTCCTAATAAAGCAGAGTGTTTGATACAGCCTGTTTTAAACGTTTTTTTTATCAGTCGAAGGAATTCTTTTTCTTCCATTTCTTCTTCCAGTTCTCCTATCATTCCCATTCCTATATGTTGATTTGTATTTTCCAGTGTGGTAACCTCATAGGCTACCTCTTCATAAGAATGATGTGTGAATAGCGCTTTTAGAACACGACTTTGAGTATGTTTGGGAAAGGTTACCTGAATTTGTGTTTCGGTTTCTGTGTGGGTTTCTCCTTTTTTGCCAATGGTAGGAGATGCTTTGTCAGAAGGTCTGAAGGTGCCTTTTCCTTCTGTAGAAAAACTGCAATGGTCATAATTCCCGATGCTACCGGCACCTGCTTCAAAAAGTTTGTTGCGTATATGCTGAGCTTCTGCTACTGGAGCAAAAGTAGTCAGTTTCTTTATAGTGTTATGCTGAGGAATAAGAATTTTTCTATTGAGTAAGTTTAATTGCTCACAGATCATATCGTTTACCCCGTGAAAAGAATTGTCCAAAGCAGTATGAATGGCAAAAATGGCAATGTCATGTTTAATAGCTTTCATAACTACCCGCTCTACGTAGGTAGTGCCGTTAAATTTTTTGATTCCTTTGAAGACAATTGGGTGAAAGCTGATAATGAGATTGCAATTGTTTTCGATAGCCTCATCTACAATATGCTCTAAAGTATCCAGAGTGACCAGTATGCCTGTTACAGTTGTGTTTTTATTTCCTACCAGCAGCCCTACATTGTCAAAATCTTCTGCGTACGAAATAGGTGCTAGTTCTTCAAGGTGTTGTATAACCTCTTTTATTTGCATTGATAATTTTTTTAGTGAAAACAATGTAAAAAAACTTTTGTCAATAATCAAAGGTTGTTCGCTTATTTAGTTCTCTGGTATAAAATATTTACTTTCGCTGTAAAGATGCGTATTTGAGTTTATGTGTTTTTGATAATTCTGAGGATCTATAACTATGAATGTATTAAGAAAGTTACTATTGCCGATTGTTCCGTTTTATTATGTTATTACCTGGGTGCGTAATAAATTATATGATATAGGGGTTTTTACTGCTGTTTCCTATGATTTTCCGGTAATAGCTGTAGGGAATCTCAGTGTAGGAGGTACAGGAAAATCACCAATGGTTGAATATCTTGTGGACTTGCTTAAAGATTCATTACAGGTAGCTACCTTGAGTAGAGGGTATAAGCGAAAGACTTCGGGTTTTCAGTTGGTGACTGTAAATGCGACAGCGGAGGAAGTAGGGGATGAGCCATTGCAGTTCAAAACAAAGTTCGAAGAAGTATTGGTTGCTGTTGATGCGGATAGAAGAAATGGTATTTCCAGTTTGAGGAAGATGGATCCAAGACCGGAATTAATTTTGCTGGACGATGCGTATCAGCATAGAAAGGTGAAAGCAGGGTTTTATATTTTATTGACTGCGTATTATGATTTATATCTGGATGATATTGTATTGCCAACAGGAAGCTTACGAGAGCCGATTTCGGGAGTAAACAGAGCAAATATGATTGTTGTGACCAAGTGCCCGAAAGCGCTGACAATTGACGAACAACAAGTAATCGAAAGGCGAATGAGGCTACGACCAGATCAGCAACTTTTCTTTGCGACTATTGCATATCAACATTCGATAGTCTCCGGAGAAAAGTCTGTTTTGCTGGAGGAGTTGAAAGATACATCGTTTACACTAGTTACCGGAATAGCGAATCCTGCACCTCTGGTAGCGCACTATGAGCGTATGGGATTAAAGTTTGTACATAAAAAATTCCCGGATCACCATAATTTTACAGATAAAGAAATAGCTGCCTTAAAACAAGAAACTCTCCTTGTTACTACAGAAAAAGATTATATGCGATTAAAAGGGAGTTTTGAAAAGGGGCAGTTGTGGTATCAGCCAATTCAGATGGAGCTATTGGGAAATAAGGAACATTTTGAAAAAGAGATTATAGACTATGCGAAAAAAAAATGAGACTTTGTTAGAAGTCTCATTTTAGGTGCATTTTTTTGGCTAACTCTAAATCAATAATCATAAAAAGTATTTTCAAAATATACTTCATCAATGATCATGCCATAATTATATTTCTGAATATTTTTTAGAGAGCGCTTTGTTTATTTTTATAAAGAATTCATCCGTTTTGTAAGGTTTAGGAATGATATCATTAAACCCATTAGTGAAGAACTCATCGAGATTATCGTCTAATGTTACAGCTGTAAGTGCAATGATCGGAATATCTTTATTAAAGGTTCTTATCTTTTTTGTTGCTTCTATTCCGCTAATCCCCGGCATATGAATATCCATCAGAATAAGATCAAAATCAGATTTGATTGTCTTCTCTATAGCGAGATGTCCGTTATCGGCAACATCGCATTTTATTTGATGTTTTTCTAATATTTTTCGGGTAATAAGCTGGTTAATTTTATTGTCTTCTACGATTAAAATGTGCTTGTTAGCCATTTTGTTGTAGTCAATTTGTTTGGCTTCTTCTTTATGGGTGTTTGAGAGTTTTTGCAAGGCTTCAAACTCCAGGTTAAAAGAGAATTTAGACCCTTTGTTTAATTCGCTTTCTAATTTAATATCGCTATTGAGCAGGTTGAGCAGGTTTTTTACAATAGGAAGCCCGAGTCCTGTACCTCCGAACTTTCTGTTGATCTGGATAGATCCCTGAGTAAAGTTTTCGAATATGCTATGTTGTTTTTTCTCAGAGATTCCTACTCCGTTATCTTCCACTTCGAAATGAAGAAATACTTTATTTTTTAGTTTGTTAAGTAGCTTTACGCGGATCCAGATATCTCCATTATGTGTAAATTTAATAGAGTTACCTATCAGATTGATCAGTATTTGTGATACTTTTAGAGGGTCTCCTTTTAATCGGGCAGGAATTTGCTCATCAAACTGATAGTGCAAGGTGTTTTTTCTGTCTTTAGCGGATTTCCCTAATGCAATTAGGACGTCGTTGATTCTCTTTTTGAGATTAAACGAGATGTTTTCTATTTCTACTTTATTAGCTTCTAATTTGTTTAGGTCGAGTATGTTGTTGATCAGCGATAGGAGGTATTCTCCTGAGAACTTTAATGAGTTGAGATGTTCTTTCTGATTTGGGGTTGGACTCTCTTCTAATAGTAAATGTGTCAATCCGGTTACCGCATATAATGGAGTCCGCAATTCATGAGTTATGGTTGATAAAAACTGAACTTTAGCTTCACTGGCTCGTTCTGCATTCTCTTTGGCAAGTAGTAATTCTGCATTTTTGTTTTGCAGTAATTCATTCGCTCTTGCTCTAAGGTTGTTGTTTTTATAAAGAGAGAGTGTTAGAAGTGATAAGATAGTGATAAGAGCAATGCTCAAAATAGTAGTTAGTCGCCCCAGTTTTAATGTTCGTTGTTGTTGTATGTTTTCTTCTGTAAGTTCTTCTATCGTTATATTATTATCATTAAGACTGAGATGTGTACTGATCTCATTGGTGATAAAATTGTTCTTTAGAGTGCTTAAGGAATCTGAGATTTGTAAATATGATTTTAGATGTGCTAGGGAGGTTATGGAGTCTCCTTGTAGCTCGTGTAAAATACTAAATGTTTTATGAGCGTAAGCTGCCAGTTCTTTCCAATCTGATTTTTTACTAATTTCTAATGCTGCCGTATTGGTAAGAAAGGCACTGTCTAATTGGTTTAGATCAATCTCAGTGAGTGCTTTGTTTAGTAGTAGCAGATTTTTATTGTAATCCTCTGTGGTACTTATTGCGATTCCTTCATTGAAATGCTTGAGTGCTTCGGGAGTATTTTTTCTTTTTCGGGCGAGCAACCCTGAATTGAGATATATCGCAGACCGCAGTAATGGATTGGAATGTTTATTTTCTAACTCAGATGCTTTGTTTAACATTTTTTTAGCATCTTCATATTCTTGTAAGGTAATATGAAGTGATGCGTAGGTATTATATGACACAGCTAATGCGGGTTCGTCTTTTTCTTTTTCCTGTATTTTTATAGCAGTGAGTACTTGCTCTTCTGCTTTCTGATAATTACCCAGCCGATAATATAGTTGTCCCAGAACGTGATTTATTTTTGCGAATGATTTTCTGTCCTGATCTCTGATAGCTAGTTTTTTAGCAGATATAATATAGGAGATCGCTTGGTCAGCTCTTGTTCTGTTTATGGAATAAGATGCGTTTTTTAGATGTAAATCTAAGGAGTCTTTTATCTTATTATTAGCCAGATTATCCTTACAAAAGGAAGGGGTTTTGGGGCAGAATAATAGAACGATAATAAAGACAAAATGTTTAGTTAAGACAGGCATTTTTCTTTGAATAACTCAACTAATATAGTTAATTCTTGTTAATCTTTAGAATTAAATCGATGATTCTGTTGCTATATCCTATTTCATTATCGTACCATCCGATGATTTTTACCATGTTGTCAATAACAGAGGTCATCTGTGAATCAAACACGCAAGAATGTGAGTTTCCTATGATATCAATAGATACAATAGGGTCTTCTGTGTAATCGAGAATTCCTTTCAGGTATGTTTTGGAAGCTTTTTTAAAAGCGTCATTAATTTCTTCTATAGAAATTTCTTTTTTTACATTAAAGGTGATATCGGTAAGAGATCCGTCCGGGACAGGGACTCTGATTCCACAGCCTCCGATAACACTGCTCAAATCCGGAAAAATTTTAGTTAATGCTTTTGCGGCTCCCGTAGTAGTAGGGACAATAGATTGTCCAGCAGCTCTGGCACGTCTTAAGTCTTTGTGTGGCTGATCGTGTAGGCTTTGATCTGTAGTGTAACTGTGAACAGTGGTGATATACGCTTGCTCTATTCCGCATAATTCTTTTATTACCCGGATCATAGGGGCAGCATTGTTAGTGGTACAAGAAGCATTGGATATAATTGTTTCCGTACCGTCTAATATATGATCATTGACACCAAGAGCAACAGTCTTAATACTATCATCAATAGGTGGGGCAGAAAGAATTACTTTTTTAGCGCCGGCAAGTAGGTGCTTCTCTGCTTGTTGCTTGTTTTTGAACTTCCCGGTGGCTTCGATGACAATATCAACATCGTATTTCTTCCAGTTACAGGAAGCTGGTTCTTTTTCGTTTAATAAAGGAAAAGCATGGTCATTTACTACAATAGTATTTTCTGTATGCGATATAGTGCCGGGTAAGATACCGTGAATACTATCGTATTTTAATAGGTGACTAAGTGTTTTAGTGTCGGCTAAGTCATTAATGGCTACTACCTGAATAGTAGGGTGGTCTAAAAGAAGTCGGAATAAATTTCTACCAATTCTACCGAATCCATTAATTGCAATTCGTATGGAAGTACTCATGGTATCGCGATGTGATTTTTTTTCGAAAAAGAATTATGTCAGGTGCTTTTGTGCTCTGTAAGATGAGCGAACCAAGGCGCTGCTTTCTACATGTCTGAACCCCATTTTTAATCCAATTTCTTCGTATTTCTTAAACTGATCTGGTGTAATGAATTGCTTAACAGGAAGGTGTTTTTTACTAGGTTGTAAATACTGACCAATAGTAACAATATCCAGGTTTACAGCCCTTAAGTCTTCTAATGTTTGGATAACTTCTTCTTCTTTCTCTCCTAATCCAAGCATGATTCCGCTCTTGGTTCTGTTGATTCCGCTATCTTTTAAGTATTTTAAAACTGCTAAACTTTGTTCGTATTTTGCTTGTATTCGAACCTCTCTGGTAAGTCGTTTTACGGTTTCCATATTATGAGAAACAACTTCGGGTTTTACAGCAATAATTCGATTTATGTTTTTGTGTTTTCCTTGAAAATCCGGGATTAATGTTTCTAATGTTGTATTGGGATTCATTCTTCGGATTGCCTGAATTGTTTCTGCCCAGATAATGGATCCTCCATCAGCAAGATCATCTCTGTCTACAGAGGTAATCACTGCATGTTTGATATTCATCAGCTTTATAGATCGGGCTACTTTTTCCGGTTCTTCCCAATCAACAGTTTCAGGTCTTCCGGTTTTTACTCCGCAAAAACCACAGGAACGAGTACATATATTTCCCAGGATCATGAATGTGGCTGTCCCTTCACTCCAGCACTCTCCCATATTCGGGCAACTACCGGAAGTACAGATGGTGTGAAGCTTGTATTTGTCCACCAAACCACGGAGCTCTGTGTATTTCTTTCCTGTAGGAAGTTTAACACGTAGCCATTTAGGTTTTCCTTTAGGTGGTTTCACTGAAGTAACAGCTGTATTCATATAAGCAATTATTTTTTACAAAAATACAAAGATCGCATGGATTTATAGAGTGCTATTGGTCATCCATCGCTTTTTTATCTGTTTTTTTCTTTTTTTTATAATGATTCTTAATATGTAAGAATTTGATATTTCGATGTTTTGTGATCTGGGGTATGTTAATAAGTGACTGATAAAAAGAGTAGCAGGGAAGGGTTATTTTTTTGGAGATTTAATGATTTCGGCCAATAATTTTCTTGCTCTGAGAAGTTTTACCTTAACATTGTTAATTGGTTCATTTAATGTGCTTGAAATCTCTTTGTAGCTCAGCTCCTGAAAATAGCGCAAATTAATAACTTGTTGGTAATGAGGTTTTAGTTGTTTGATGTATAGTAGTAGTTGTGCCAGGTTTTGTTCTGTGATTAATTTATCTTCAGGGGTAGGGGTGTCATCTGCAATTTTATAGACTGCTTCTCCTACTTCATTCGTTGTTTTGGTCTGAATGGAGGCATTTTTTTTGCGAAGCAAATCAATATGAATGTTCTTGCTAATCTGAATTAACCAGGTTTTAAAACTATACTCCTCTTTAAAAGTGTGAATTTTATCAAAAGCTCTGGAGAAACTCTGGATAGAGATATCTTCTGCTTCGTATTCATTCCTTACTCGTTGTAACTGGAAATTGTATACATCGTTCCAAAAAGTATCCAACAAATAATTAAAAGATGTTTGTTTTCCTTCTTTGGCTTTTTGTATGTGATCTAACAGTGTTAAGGATTCTTTTTTCAATGATCTGTGTTTCAGAAATATTTTTTGCGGATTATTTGCTGTGACCAGCATCATCACAAGAGGCGTATTGATCCGGAGTTTTACCACATAAAGAACAGGATTCTCCTTCTTTGTTTAAAAACGGGCTTTGACTAGCGCATGTTCCTGCAAATTTCCCATCTTTTTTAGCCCAGATTTTTATAGCAATTCCAGCAAAGGCAATTAGTAAGATCCCAATGGTAAGAAAAAGTAATTTCATTTAATAAAGTAATAACAATAAGTGCAAAGATACAAAGAATATGTACGATGTTCTATATCACGACTGAAATTAACGCTTTCAGGGATACAATTTTAAACACAGAAAGTGGAGCTGATTTATATAATATTGACTTCTGTTTCCAGAACGATATTAAACTTGTCAGCTACTTCTTTTTGAATGGAGCGGGAAATTTCTACTATTTCTTTTCCAGTAGCATTTCCGTAGTTGACCAATACCAGTGCCTGATTTTTATGAATTCCGGCATCTCCCCATCGCTTGCCTTTAAAACCACATTGTTCTATAAGCCATCCAGCAGGAACTTTGGTGGTTTGATCATCGACAGGGTAGGATGGGATTTCAGGATATTGTGCTTTGATCTCTGTAAAAAGTTTGGTTGGGATAACAGGGTTTTTAAAGAAACTGCCGCTGTTCCCAATTTCTTTTGGGTCCGGAAGCTTGCTTTTGCGAATAGCGATAACGGCATTGGCGATATCTCTAATCGTGGGCTGCTTGATCTCATTTTTTGACAGTTCTTTTTCGATGGCACCGTAACTAGTATTTATCGTATGGGTTTTGTGGGTTAGTTCAAAGGTAACACTAGTGATAATATACTGTCCTTTTATATCGTTTTTGAAAATGGAATTTCGGTATCCGAACATACATTCTTCTTTAGTGAATATACGTTTTTCTCTTGTTTTGATATGAATAGCGGAACAGCGTATAAATGAATCTTTGAGTTCTACTCCATAAGCACCTATATTCTGAATAGGAGCACTCCCTACACAACCGGGGATTAAGGAAAGGTTTTCCAATCCTCCATAATCGTTGGTTACGCAATACTGTACAAAATCATGCCAGTTCTCTCCTGCCATGGCTTTAATTTGTACACTAGTGTCAGAAGTGTTTTCTACAGAAATACCCTTATTGTTCATGTGAATAACCAGGGCTTCAATATTTTTTGTAAGTAACATATTACTGCCTCCACTTAAGACAAAAAATGGTTTTTGTAGCTTAAGTACTTCGATGAGTTCTCCTTCTGATTGTATTGAGATGAATTCAGAAGCTGTAACGTCGATACCAAAAGTATTATACTTTTTGAGGGACTTCTTGTATTCTATATTCATCATTTTGATATTTTTCTAAAGCTAACTGTAATATTTTGGTAGCTTGTGATAAGTCTCTTCTGTTGAGTACATAGGCTATTCGTACCTGGTTTTTCCCCTTGTCTCTACTGGAATAAAACCCGGCAGCTGGAGCGAGCATAACAGTTTGGTTGTCAATATGGAATTTATCTAATAGCCATTTAGAGAAATGTTCAGCATCTTCTACAGGTAATTCTGCAATGCAATAGAAGGCACCGTCAGGAATACTTACCTTAACCCCGGGAATGTTTTGCAATCCTTCTACAAGAGTATCTCTTCTCGCTTTGTATTTTGCAATGGTTTCCGTGTAATAAGACGCTGGGGCATCCAGTGCGGCCTCACTTGCTATTTGCGCAAATGTCGGAGGGCTTAATCGTGCCTGAGCAAACTTCATAGCCGTGTCAATTACATCTTTGTTTTTACTGATCAGGCAACCGATTCTAGCTCCGCACATACTGTATCTTTTGGAAACGGAATCGACTACAATTGCATGTTGCGCTAGTCGATTGTCTTGTAATATAGAGTAGTGTTTAGAATCGTCATATACAAATTCCCTGTATACTTCATCGGAGATCAAAAACAGATCGTACTTTATGGCTAAGTCTGCTAATTTTTTGATTTCTTCTTTACTGTATAGGTATCCTGTTGGATTTCCGGGATTACAGATTAAGATTGCTTTTGTTTTTGGAGTAATTAACTTTTCGAATTCTTCTATATCAGGAAGGTTAAACCCATTCTCTAAAGAGGAAATAACAGGAACTACTGTTACAGAGGACTGTGTAGAAAAGCTGTAGTAATTAGCATAAAAAGGTTCGGGGACAATGATTTCATCTCCGGGATCAGTAATGCTTCCCATAGTAAATATAAGGGCTTCACTTCCTCCTGTTGTGATCAGTACATTATCAGCAGTGATCGCGATCTGGTGTTTGGAGTAATAAGCAGCCAGTTTTTCTCTGAAACTTCTAAACCCGGCCGAATGACTATAGCTAAGAACCTCTACTGTATGATTTCGTACAGCGTTTAATGCTTCTATGGGGGTTTTAATGTCTGGTTGTCCGATGTTCAACCTAAAAATATGCTTGCCTTCTTTTTCTGCCTTTTCGGCAAAAGGAACCAATTTTCGAATTGGCGACTCCGGCATTGCTTTTCCTTTACTCGATACTATTGGCATTGGTCTTATCTAAAAATAAATAGCCGCTAATTTCTTAAAATTTTTAAAAAATAGCGCACTATTGTGCTAAAAATTGAAGTAAATTATTATATTCATTGTAATGAATACGATGCCCAAAGAAAATTATCAATTTTTGACCTATAAATTACTGACTCTTTTTTTCTTTTTTACATCTCTCCTTTTTTCACAAAGAGGTTTTTTGCTTGATTCGGAGTTAACAAAAGACAAGATAAAATTTGAACTTGCTAATAATTTGATTGTGATTCCTGTAGAGCTAAATGGAGAGAAATTATCTTTTGTATTGGATACAGGAGTAGGAACGACTATTATTTTTAGTCTGGAAAACAAAAAATATTTAGAACTGAAAAATATTTCTAAAATTAAACTTAGAGGATTGGGAGGGGGAGATGCTCTGGAAGGGATCAAATCGGTGAATAATCAATTAAAAATAGGGAATTCTCTAAGTCGAAATCATACGGTTTATATGGTGTTTGATGATAGTATTGATTTATCTTCTAGAATGGGGTTTCCTGTGCATGGTATTATAGGATATGACTTTTTTAAAAATTTTGTGATAGAGGTTAATTATGCCTCAAAAATATTGAAAGTATACAATCCGGAGTCCTATACATATAAAAAGTGTAAAAAATGCTATGATACTGTTTTGGACTTTAATAATGGTAAACGACCATATGTCAAAGCACGATATGAATCATCGACGGGACTGGTGGATCTTAATTTATTGATGGATTCCGGTTCGGGCTCTGCACTTTGGTTGTTTGAGAATGCAAAAAAAAACATCAGAATTCCTCAAAATTCTTTTGTTGATTTCCTGGGAAAAGGGTTTAACGGAGATATCTATGGGAAGAAAACAAAGGTAGAAGGATTGCGTATCGGGGATTTTAAAATTAAAAATGTAACGACATCTTTTCCTGATTCCTTATATATTCGGGGAGTTTCTAAACTTAGAAGACAGGGGTCTCTGGGGGGAGGTGTGTTGAAAAGATTTAATGTTGTTGTTAATTACCCGGATAAGAAAATCAGGTTCAAAAAGAATAAGTATTTCAAAAGACCATTTTACTATAATATGAGTGGTCTGACGATACAGCATACCGGTGTTCGGGTACAAAAACAGCTGAGAAATTCTAAATCGGCGGTTTCTTTTAGCTTTGAAACAAGAGGTGGAAAAGAAGAAGGAGATATGGTGAGTTTTACAGAATACAAATCTAATTTTCATTATAGCCTGGCAAAACAATATGAAGTGGTTGATGTGCGGAAAGGTTCTTCAGCAGCAGCAGTTGGTTTGAAGAAGGGGGATGTCTTACTGGCGATTAACGGTAAAAATGCAGATGAGTATAAGTTATCGGACCTTAATGATCTGTTTTATTCCAAAGAAGGGAAGAAAATTCGGTTAAGAATAGAACGATTAGGAGTGGAGCTGACATATACATTTCGTCTTAAAAAAGTAATATAGCAATAAAAAAAAGCACCGATAAAATCGGTGCTTTTTTTTATAAGAACTGATAGGTTCTTCTCTTCTTTATGTTTTCTTAAAAATAATTTTATTTCTTAGCGAGTACAGTTCCTTTTATTTTTATAGCTTTTGTGGATTCTTCTGCATTAGAATAAACCGTAATAGTCTTTCTGATAGGACCTACTCTTTTTGTGTCGTATTTTACTTTGATGACACCATTGTCTCCAGGAGCGATAGGGTCCTTTGGTTTTTCAGGAATAGTACAACCACAACTAGAGTATACTCTGGAGATAATAAGAGGAGCGCTTCCTGTATTTGTGAATTCAAATTCGCGAATACCATCGCTTCCAGCTTCTATTTCACCATAATCGATAACATCTGTTTTGAATTTTATTTGCGCTTTGGCTTCTTGTGCATTTATTGTTGTACCTAATAAAGCAACAAATAAAATCATCATTATATTTTTCATAGTGTAGGTTTTTATTGTTTGTAAATGTAGTTACTTTTTATGCAACTTCAAAACCTAAAAAGGCTTTCCTGTTGTCGTTTATAATAATTACTTTTGCACTTTAAAAATCAAAAATCAGACCAAAGTATGGCTTCATCAGGCAAATATGACTCAAAATCAGTAGAAGATAAATGGTATAACTATTGGATGGAAAATAATTATTTTCATTCAGAAGTTGATGATAGAGAGGCGTATACGATAGTCATTCCTCCTCCGAATGTCACGGGAGTGCTACATATGGGGCATATGCTTAATAATACAATTCAGGATGTTCTTATCAGGCGTGCGCGTCTGAAAGGGTATAATGCGTGCTGGGTTCCGGGGACTGATCATGCTTCTATTGCTACAGAAGCAAAAGTGGTAGCTAAGCTGAAAGAAGAAGGGATTAATAAAAGCGACCTGACCAGAGAAGAATTCTTGAAACATGCCTGGGAGTGGACGCATAAACATGGAGGAATTATATTAGAACAGCTAAAAAAACTGGGAGCTTCATGTGATTGGGAGCGAACGGCTTTTACTATGGATGATAATTTATCCGCTTCTGTTATAAAAGTTTTTGTAGACTTATATAATAAAGGATTGATTTATAGAGGATATCGAATGGTGAATTGGGATCCACAGGCCAAGACCACCTTGTCGGATGAAGAAGTGATTTATGAAGAAAAACAAGGGAATTTATATTATTTGAAATACAAGCTGGAAGGGAGTGAAGAAACGTTGACAATTGCGACTACTCGTCCAGAGACTATCATGGGAGATACAGCTATATGTATCAATCCTAACGATGAGCGATTTGCACACCTAAAAGGAAAGAAGGCGATTATTCCAGTTGTAGGAAGAGCAATTCCTGTTATAGAAGATGAATATGTAGATATGGAGTTTGGTACAGGGTGTCTGAAAGTGACTCCTGCTCATGATCAGAATGATAAGGTACTGGGAGATAAGCATCAGTTAGAAGTGATCGATATTTTTAATGATGATGCGACACTCAATGCGAATGGACTGCATTATGAAGGAAAAGATCGTTTTGTAGTTCGCAAAGAGATTGTAAAGGAGCTGGAAGCAATCGGAGCACTGGAAAAAGTAGAAACACACCTTAATAAAGTAGGGACAAGTGAGCGTACCAAGGCAGTAATCGAACCTAAGTTAAGTGATCAGTGGTTCTTAAAAATGAAAGATCTGGCAGCACCAGCACTTACTGCAGTATTGGATAAAGAGGTAAACCTGGTTCCTGAGAAGTTCGTCAATACATATCGTTACTGGATGGAGAATGTGCGGGATTGGAATATTTCGAGACAATTGTGGTGGGGACATCAGATTCCTGCATATTACTTCGGAACAGGGAAAGAGGATTTTGTAGTAGCAGAAACCAGAGAGGAAGCGTTAAAGTTGGCAAAAGAAAAATCAGGAAATAATGATTTGTCAGATGCAGACTTAACTCAGGATCCTGATGCATTAGATACTTGGTTCTCTTCATGGTTATGGCCAATGAGTGTATTTAATGGAATACTGGAACCGGATAATGAAGAAATTAAGTATTACTATCCGACGAATGATTTGGTTACAGCTCCAGAGATTTTGTTTTTCTGGGTAGCAAGAATGATTATAGCGGGGTATGAATATCGAAAAGAAAAACCATTTACCAATGTTTACCTGACTGGGATTGTTAGGGATAAGAAGAGACGTAAAATGTCTAAATCCTTAGGGAATTCTCCGGATCCGTTAGATTTGATTGATCGTTATGGAGCAGATGGTATTCGCGTAGGGATGTTATTGAGTTCTCCGGCAGGAAATGACCTGATGTTTGATGAAGAGTTGTGTAAGCAGGGAAGTGGTTTTGTAAATAAAATATGGAATGCTTTTAGGTTGATAAAGGGATGGGAGATAGATGAAACGATTCCTCAGCCAGAAGCTTCAGGAATAGCACTTGAGTGGTATCGTTCCAGATTCCAGCAAGCCTTAAGGGAATTAGAGGATAGTTATGCTAAGTATCGTATCAGTGATGCGCTGATGACTACGTATAAGTTAGTATGGGATGATTTCTGTAGTTGGTTACTGGAAATGATTAAACCGGCATATGGTAGTCCAATCGACGGGAAAACATATAAGGAAGTTATTGCAGTGTTAGAGGAAAACCTAAAAATACTTCACCCATTTGTGCCATTTATTTCAGAAGAATTATGGCATCAAATCTCGGATAGAACCAAAGAAGAGGCGTTAATTATAGCAGAATGGCCTAAAGAAAGGGCTGTTAATAAGGAATTGATTGCGCAATTTGAAATCGCAGCAGCTGTAGTGTCAGAAATTCGGACAATAAGAAAGGAAAAGAATATTTCTTTTAAAGAGCAGATTGAGATGTCAGTATTGAATCATGAGAAGTTTAGTACGGCATTTGATGCGGTTATTGCTAAACTGGGGAATATTTCTGCGATATCTTATGTAGATGATAAGGTAGAGAAAGCACTTTCTTTCCGAGTAAAATCTAATGAGTATTTTGTACCCATGTCAGGAGCGATTAATGTAGATGAAGAAATAAAGAAGTTGAGCGAAGAATTGGCGTATACTGAAGGGTTTTTGAAATCTGTACAAAAGAAGTTACAGAATGAACGATTCGTTAATAATGCACCTGAAAAAGTAATTGAAGTTGAGCGTAAGAAACAGGCGGATGCAGAAGCTAAAATAGAAACACTGAAATCGAGTTTAGCTAGCCTAAAGAGCTAATAGAGTAACATAAAATGATTATATAAAGTTCGGAAAGTATTTGCTTTTCGAACTTTTTTGTTTAAAAAATGTTAAAGCTTGACTGGGAATTTAACCAATATATAACAGCAAAAATTCTATTGTAAGATAGGGTGGGTTGTATATTTGTAACAGAATGTTTTATAAAGGTTTATAATCTTTTACGCCAGTTTTTTTGGTTAAAACATTATTAGGATAAAATAAGAAAATCTATACGAGAAGCTTTAATAGCTCTCGGGATAATCTTTGTTTTCAAATACTTTTTTTAGTATGTCTTCGACAAATTGATTGATTGTAAGAGACTGAAGTGTGTTGTATTCAGTCTCTTTTTTTATGCTTTTAAATCAGTCAATGATGTATTTATTGACTAATTCTATATATTTTAATTTTGCTTCTTTTACGCTGAGGTGTTTTACCTGAAATAACGCATTTAATTTAAAGGCATTTCTCAGTTCGCTGTTACCAGAAGGGGAGTGCATGCCCATGCCCTGTGATAAGCTTGCTTGTTTGTAATATGCATAAAAGTGAAGCATGATATCAGGCGGTAATTGTATTTTTGTGTTTGATGCCCTTCTGAATGCTTCTTTGAATTCAATATCTATTTTCTCTTCTTCCGTCATATAAATTATAAACTAGCGATAATACTCTCGCCCCCTCTTACTTTTTCATTGAGTGATACATTGAGTTTGGTGCCTATGGGCAGATATAAATCTACTCTGGAGCCAAATTTAATGAAACCACTGTCGCTACCTTGTGTGACTTTTTCTCCTTCTACAGCATAGTTGACAATACGTTTGGCTAGTGCTCCGGCAATCTGACGATATAAAACATCAATATGATCGTTTTTTACAACTACTGTAGTTCGCTCATTTTCTTCAGAAGCTTTAGGGTGCCATGCAACTAAGTATTTTCCTGGATGATACTTGCTGAATAAAACGTCTCCGTTAATAGGGTGTCGGGTAACATGGACATTGATTGGCGACATAAAAACAGAGACTTGAAGTCTTTTTTCCTGAAAATACTCTTTTTCAAAAACTTCTTCGATAACAACTACTTTTCCATCAACAGGAGATACAACAGAAAGGTCATTTACTTTTGTTGTTCTTTTTGGATTTCTAAAAAATTGAAGAATTAGAAATAAAAATATCAATGTAACAATCAGGATCGCTACTTGCCATTCTCTTATTTGTAATGCTACATATGATGCAAGATTAATTCCTAAGAATAAGACAATTGATATGGATATGATTTTATAGCCTTCTTTATGAAACATAATTTAGAATTTGTAAAAACAAGTATAAAAAAGGACTGGCGAATATAATGCTGTCCAGACGATCAAACATCCCTCCATGTCCCGGCATAATTGCTCCGCTGTCTTTTACTCCAGCCTGTCTTTTGAACTTAGACTGAATCAGATCTCCAAGAGAACCAAAAATACTCATAATTACACTTATAATCAACCAAATTCCGGTTGATAATGTTTCTGTAAAGGTAGCAATTAAATATCCTGCCAGTAGAGAGAAGACAAGCCCACCAATAAAACCTTCTATTGTTTTTTTAGGGGAAATGCGTTCCAGTAATTTGTGTTTTCCAAAGTTTTTACCGACTAAATATGCGAATGTATCATTGGTCCAGATCAAAAAGAAAGAGCCCGCCATAATCATGGGTTCATACTTGTTGTTATAGATTGGTATTTGGGTTAAAAATATAATTGAGGTTATTAGATAAAATATACTTGTTAGGTATTTCTTTTTTTCGAACATCGGAATAATCCGTATGCTTATTAAGTCCCTGATCAATAAAATTTCAGTAGCTATTGTCAGTAATAGTATAGTGAGTACTACATAATCAGGAAGGGTAATGCTGTTGAATAGCAACATTAAAAAAGCAAATAGAAAATAGAGCCATATTTTATTATAGCGAATCAGTTTCTGGAATTCGTATAAGCTTAAAATTCCAAAAATAAAAAATACGCCTATAAAGGTGTATCTAGAGATAAAAATGGATAGGAGCAATATAAGGATATACAAAAACCCAGATAAAGACCTTGTTATTATTTCCTTCATGTTATAAGTCTTCCAGCAGGAGCAAATATAGATTTTTTGATGTACTTCCGTAGCTTAAGAAGTCTTTTTCTTTTTGGGTTTCAAAGTTTTTGATGGTAGTGATATTGGTTGGTATGGCATTCTTGTTTTTTTCTTTTATTCCTTTTAATCCTTCGCCTATATTTTGTACAAGCTGGCTTGTTCCGGCAAGGATAACAAAATTGTCAGGAAGTTCGGTTATTTTCTTTTCTCCGAGCTGATTGGAAGAAAACAGGATAGCACCAGTGTCGGCAATCAAGTATTCGCAAGTAGCTAGGAAAAAAGAGGATGAGGTGTTTTTTGTAAATTCTAAATTATACCCTGAAAATTTTTGTTCCAATCCTTTTTCTATACAAAATACTTTTTTTTCATACCAATCATTCTCTAATAGGATATTGTCAAAAGAATCCAGAATCTCATTTTCATTATCGCAATAAAGAAACTTACCTCCATTCTTCCTGAAATTAAGCATAAAGCTCTCATCTACAGGTAGGTCGATTTCGGGCATGTATTTACTGCGATCATCAATTTGCTGATCTTTCTTCTTCTGGTCTGATTTAGATTTTGAGGAAAATAATCTTCTAAATAGACTCATTTTTATTGGGGTTGCTTACTTTGATTTTACAAAACGTTCAAAGATAAAAAAATCTTAACCTAATATTCTTGTTAGGTTAAGATTTTTTTAATTAAAACGATAAAACAAGTAAAAACTTCTATGAAGGGTCTTCAGTTGTTTCTTCTTTTTCCTTTTCGAAAGGGCGTTTTCCGAAGATTTCTTCCAGGTTATCTTTAAAAATTACTTCTTTTTCTAGTAGTACTTCTGCTAATTCTGTTAGCTTGTCTTTGTGTTCTTCTAACAGTTTTATTGCACGTTGATACTGTTCTTCAATGATATTGGAGATTTCTTTATCGATAAGCTCACTGGTCTGTTCGCTATAAGGTTTAGTAAATCCGTATTCATTTTGACCCGAAGAATCGTAATAGGTGATATTTCCTATCTTATCATTTAGTCCATATATAGTAACCATTGCTCTTGCTTGTTTGGTTACTTTTTCCAGGTCGCTTAATGCTCCGGTAGATATCTTATTAAAGATGACTTTTTCTGCAGCACGTCCTCCCAGTGTTGCGCACATCTCATCCAGCATTTGACCTGGTCGTACAATAAGACGTTCTTCTGGTAAGTACCAGGCAGCTCCTAATGATTGTCCTCTAGGTACAATAGTTACTTTTACCAGGGGAGCAGCATGTTCTAACATCCAGCTAACAGTGGCATGACCTGCTTCGTGAAAAGCAATGGCTTTTTTCTCCTCTGGGGTAATGATTTTGTTTTTCTTTTCTAGACCACCAACAATTCTGTCCACAGCATCTAAGAAATCTTGTTTTCCTACGGCTGTGTTTCCTTTTCTGGCAGCAATAAGTGCTGCTTCATTACAAACATTAGCAATATCAGCTCCTGAGAATCCAGGGGTCTGCTTGGCCATGAAATCGGTATCTAATTCATTTTCTACCTTTTTTAAAGGTTTTAGGTGAACTTCGAAAATTTCTTTTCGTTCTCTGATATCAGGCAGGTCTACAAATATTTGTCTGTCAAAACGTCCAGCTCTCATCAGGGCTTTGTCTAATACATCAGCTCTGTTAGTAGCAGCAATTACAATTACATTGGTATTCGTGCCAAAACCGTCCATTTCAGTTAGGAGCTGATTCAGGGTGTTTTCTCGTTCGTCATTTGATCCGGAGAAATTACTTTTTCCACGAGCCCTACCAATGGCATCAATCTCATCGATAAATATTATGGCTGGGGATTTTTCCTTGGCTTGTTTGAAAAGGTCTCTAACACGAGAGGCTCCAACTCCCACAAACATTTCTACAAAATCAGATCCTGAAAGAGAGAAGAAAGGTACTTTGGCTTCTCCTGCTACTGCTTTTGCTAATAAGGTTTTTCCGGTTCCTGGAGGGCCTACAAGAAGAGCCCCCTTAGGGATTTTACCTCCTAATGAGGTGTATTTTTCAGGGTTTTTAAGAAAATCTACGATTTCTTGTACTTCTTCTTTAGCACCTTCTAGTCCGGCTACATTCTCAAAAGAAACTTTGACATCTGTATTTTGATCAAAAAGTTTTGCTTTTGATTTCCCAATATTGAAAATCTGCCCTCCGGCACCACCTCCAGCACCACCACTCATTCTACGCATGATAAATACCCATACTCCAATGATAAGTGCAAAGGGAAGTAGTGTTACTAAAATGTCTCCCCATACATTGCTTTCGGTGTCGTAAATTACTTGAGTCGATAATCCGTTTTCTGTTTTAATTCGCTGGATTTCATTTTCGAAATTTTGAAGATCTCCAAATTCGAATTGATAATCAGGCTCATTTAATCCGGATGATAATAAAGATTTACTTCTTTTTTTAGTGTGTTTTTCTTGTGCTTTTGCTTCGTTGGTAAGGAATACCTTTGCTTCTCTTCGGTTGAGAATAACAACTCGTTCTACTTCTCCATTGCTGAGGTATTTCTGAAAATCGGAAGGAGTGGTTTTTGGGGCAGCTCCCCAACCGTTACTTCCTAAAAAATTCAATGCTAAAAATCCAACAATGATAATAGCATATATCCAGTAAGCATTAAACTTAGGTTTTTTGTTTGGTTCTAGTTTTTTACTCTCTTTAGCCATTTACCGCTCTTTCTTTTTTTAAAAATTTGTATTTATTGTAGTAGTCTTCGCATCTCCCCATAATCCCTCTATGTCATAGAACTCTCTAATGTGTTTTTGAAAAACATGAACCACTACATTGACGTAATCAATTAAAACCCACTCCGCATTATCACTACCCTCTACATGCCAAGGTTTATCTTTTAAAGATTTGCTTACTGTTTTTTGTACAGAGTTCACAATGGCATTAACCTGGGTGTTCGAAGTACCGTTGCAGATGATAAAATATTCACAAACAGTGTTTTCTATTTCTCGTAAATCTAAAATGCTAATATCACTTCCTTTAACTTCTTCAATCCCTTTAATGATTTGAGTTATTAATTGGTCAGTACTAATTTCTTTTTTAATCATGCATTTTTTTAATTTGTGTAAAGTTATTATTTTTTTCGTTTTTACCTGTCTGTATTGGCAGACAATTATAAAACTTTACACTATTTTTTTATGCATATAATCAAAGTTGATGCCATTGATTCTACAAATTCATTTCTAAGAGGGTTAAATAGAGAGGACAAATTAGTGGAAAAAGTCTGTGTATTAGCCAGGGAGCAAACGGCAGGGAAAGGACAGTTAGGAGCTTCATGGGTGAGTAATCCCGGTGAAAATCTTACCTGTAGCGTTTTTATGCCGATTCAGAAAATAGAAGCTTCGGATCAATTTTATATCTCAATGCTAGTATCATTATCGGTGTTTGATGCGTTGCAAACATTCATGATACCTAAATTGTCAATCAAATGGCCAAACGACATTCTGTCAGATAAATATAAAATATGTGGTATTTTAATAGAAAATATTGTTAATAATGGCAGGTTAACTGGTGTTATTATCGGAGTAGGGATTAATGTGAATCAGAAAAATTTCGAAAATCTTCCAAGGGCAGCTTCTTTATCGATGTTGTCAGGTAGAAATTTTAATGTAGAAGAGGTATTACATTCTTTTTTGTATGCTTTAGAAAAACGCTTCGCTGCATTTGATGTGTCAGGTTTTATGTCGTTGAAACAAGAATATGAAAAATGTTTGTTTAGAAAAAACAAACCCTCTATGTTCAAAGACAGAGAGGGAGATTCTTTTGTTGGAATTATCCAGAGTGTTACACAACAAGGAAAACTACAGGTGCTCTTGGAAGATGAAATTATAGGAGAATTTGACCTTAAAGAGCTTCAATTATTATATTGATTACAATTTACCCAGGTTCTCACTAAGTGTGTTGATAAAGTTCTGGATCGGATTCTTTATCATCATTGCCATCATGGCATTGAATTTTCCTTCGAAGGTTAGTTTAGTACTGCTTTTTCCGTCTTCCAAAGGAGTGATATCAGCTGTAAGAGTAAAAGGAAGCTTATCGCTTGCCGCACCAAGTACTACTTGCGAAGAAGGGGTACTTTCTTTTTGTTCTAAAACAATTTCCGGCATTCCTTTTAATTGAAAAAGAAATCTGGAATCGTTTATTTTTTCAAAATTTTGTTTGCTCTCAGGCATGATTTGCTCAAAGTTTTCAACCTTAGTCAAAAATTCAAAAACCTCTTCCGGAGATTTATTTATAGTAATAGTATTGCTTTCTAGATTCATTTAAATTTTGATTTGTGGTTCCCATTCAGAAGGGTTAGTTCTCCATCCTTGCAGGGTGTTTAATTGTTCCTCTGTGATGTAATTGGTATCCAGTGCCTGTTCCAGAAGGTTCTCATAGTTGCTTAGTGTATGAAGCGGCAGAGATGCTTCTTCGAAGTTCTGATTAGCAATTTCAAAACCATAGTTAAAAATGGCGATCATTCCTTTTACATTGGCATTTACTTCTTTCAACGCCTTGACTGCATTAAGACTGCTTTTTCCTGTACTAATTAAATCTTCCACCACCACTACATTTTTTCCTTCGGGAACGATCCCTTCGATCTGGTTTTTGCGACCGTGTTTTTTAGCTTCTGGTCTCACATAGATAAAAGGAAGGTTTAGTTGTTCCGCGACTAACATTCCGATACCAATCGCCCCGGTAGCAACTCCGGCGATTACATCAGGCTTTCCATACTCGTCTTCGATAAACTTAGCGAGATGCTCTCTCAGATAGTTTCTGATAATAGGGTATGAAAGTGTTATACGATTGTCGCAATAAATAGGAGATTTCCAACCAGAAGCCCATGTAAAAGGTTCTTGCGGTTGTAATTTAATTGCATTAATTTGCAGCAATAATTCAGCTGTTTTTTTTGCTGTATTTTTATCAAAAATCATAGTGCAAATGTATAAAGTTTTTGTGAATAACGCCCCAATTATTCTATCTACTAAAAAGTCTGTAGCAGATTGTCAGACGTTTCCTATAAAAGAAGTGGATTTTTTAAAGATCATTGAAGATCTTATCCAAAATCCAGATAAGAAATATCATTTATATCATAAAAAAGAAGAACGCCTGCTGGCACATTTGTATACCAAATTACCTGTAGTCTATGCAGGAGGAGGCAAAGTGTATAATGCTAAGAATGAGGTTCTTTTTATTCATCGCAATGGTAAATGGGATTTGCCTAAAGGAAAAGCAGAACGAAAAGAAGATATAGAAACGGCTGCTATCAGAGAAGTGGAAGAAGAAACTGGTGTGACCGGATTAGAGGTAACTAAGTTTTTATACAAAACATTTCATGTTTTTAAACGAAATGGAGAATTCCGATTAAAAGTTACTTATTGGTTTGAGATGAAAACAGCTTTTAATGGTACATTAACTCCTCAGATAGAAGAGGACATCCATAAAGTAAAGTGGAAAAATAGAAAAAAGACAAAAAAAGCATTAAAAGATTCATATGCGAACATTAAAATGCTTTTTTCTCAGGATTATTTATCGTAAAATACGATATATAGGATACTTCATATGTGCTTTTTCATAGTTGCTAGATTGTTTATGAAGCCAGTCTAGCTGACGATAACTGTTTTTTCTAAAAGAAGTGTCTTTTTGTTTTTCAATAAATCGCGCTTTTAGTTCAGGATGTTTTTCTAATAGTTCGATAGCTTTGTCTTCCCAAACATAAGGAGAGAATCCTTCTTTTTGTTGGAGAATCGTATCCAGGTAGTTCCAATTAAAAAATGAATCAGGAGCTTCAGGTTCTAATACCTCTATGATATATCTTATGGCTTTTTGAGCTGTAGGAATCAGATAATCTCCTTTTCTAAAAGTCATGGTGTTTTCTTTTTTGCTTACCTGAGTGTCATAATGAAGGTAATGTCCTTCATAGGGAGAATTCCGTGTTTTATAAGATTGTATCTTATAGGTTTCTACAGTTATGGTAGTATCTTTGGAAAGACGTTGGTACGCAACCTGATTTCTCTTTAGAGCATCCGTTATTCTCCACCATCCCTGAGGAATGACATAAAATGCAGGAATGGTTACTTGTTTGGAAGGGATAAAGTAATCGCGATATGTTATTTCTTTTTGATAGGGTTGCTCTCGGTAATATTTTAATCGAGTACCTTGTGTAAGTGTGCTGGGAATTCGTTTTCCTTCATAGCCTTTGAACAGAAATGTACTATGACGGGTCGTATCTATTTTCCATTGGATAGGGTAAGTAGTCTGTTTGTCAAAGTACGAAAAAGCCTGTTCTCGTAATTGTTTGATTTTTTTAGGATCGTTTTCTATGATATCAATCATCGACTTCATCAATTCATAAGTACCTTCTACACGTTGTTTATAGGGTTTAAGCATATGGGTTTCGATCATCATTCCCAATGTATTCCATAAAGTGGTATAACCTGTAGAATATCTCGGATGATCCATAAACTGGGTAAACCCCTTGTCTGGAGTTTGTCCCCATACATTGACATAAGGAGTGATGTCCCATTTTTTTTCTTCCAGTAGGGACGTTAGTGTAGGTTGTATTTCTTGATGTAGATAGGTGCCTAATGGACCTCCCAATTTATTGTGTTGTGTGAACAGGTGAGTGAGGGTGTATTGGTAATCAGCCCCGTTACTCACGTGATTGTCAATAAAAACATCCGGTTGTACCAGGTGAAATACTTCGCTAAAAGCCTGTGAGTTCTTAGTGTCATTTTTGATAAAATCCCTATTGAGATCAAAATTTCTGGCATTACCTCTGAACCCATAGGATTTAGGACCGTTTTGATTCGTACGGGAGGTAGAATTTCTGTTCAGAGACCCCCCTATATTATAAATAGGAATGGTAACTAAGGCGGTATGCTTAGGAAATGGAATTTTTCCCTGAACAATGTCTCTGTATAGCAGTATGGTAGCATCGATTCCATCACTCTCTCCAGGATGAATTCCATTATTGATAAGTAGAATTCTTTTCGTTTTTCGTAACTGGTCAAAACGAGTTTCGTTACTATCGTGAAGACTAATTACATGAAGTGGAAAACCACTATCGGTCATTCCGATTTCTTGCAGGTGAATTTGTGGATACGCATCGGCTAATTTCTTATAATATGAAATGACTTCTTGATATGTTGGAGTTTCTGTTCCTTTGCTTTTCTCAAAAGTAGTTGTAAAATCAATATCTTTTTTTTCTGAATTTGTAGTCGTTGTACAGGATGTAAGAAGTAACAGTATTAAAAGCGTCGTATACTGGAAAAATGTAAAAGTATATTTCATCAGTTTGTTTTTAGTGTTTTTTTACAATCCCCGATGGAATTCGTCTAAATTCGTTTTATAGGGTATGTTTTTACCCATACATAAGAAGAGTTGCCATCCTTGCAATATTTCTGATATTCGTATCATAGATCTCCCCTTATATTTTATAGGTATTTGGTATCCCGGCTAATATAAAAAGTTTTTGATGGGATCTTGTTTTATTAACATTTTCATAAGAATTAAACATTAGATAGCGTCATATTTCCTTGTAAGACGATAAAATAGCTGTATTTTTGCTGCCTTAAAAAAAAATGCAACCATGACTGAATTTGTGAGAAAAAGAATGGCAAATGCCAAAAATGATATCTTATCAGGGTTAACAGTGGCCTTAGCCTTAGTGCCTGAGGCAGTAGCATTTGCTTTTGTAGCAGGAGTAGATCCATTAGTAGGATTGTATGCTGCTTTTATGATTGGGTTTATTACAGCAGTAGCAGGAGGAAGACCTGGAATGATCTCAGGAGCAACCGGTGCCTTAGCTGTTGTAATGGTAACCTTGGTGGCTAAAGGAAATGCAATGGGGGCTCCGGGAGAGGAACTAGGGTTGTATTATCTTTTTGCGACAGTTATTTTAATGGGAGGTATTCAGATGCTGGCCGGTCTTTTCAAACTAGGGAAGTTTGTTAGATTAATCCCACATCCGGTAATGATGGGATTTGTAAACGGATTGGCTATTGTGATTTTTCTGTCTCAGTTAGGAATGTTTAAAGAAGGAAGTAAAGACCTTTTTGGTAATGATAAGTATGTAACAACTTCAGTAGAGAAACGTTTTGAAGTTCGAGAAGATAATAAGGTATACGAAGTACTTACGGATAAAGTATTGTTTGCCTTTAATAAAAATAGATTAGAAGATCTGCAAACGAAAGAAAGTAAGTATATCATTGTTCCAGAAGAAGGGAAAGATGTTTTTCAGGTATATGATGCTACAAGCAAAGAGGTCGCATTTAATTATAATACCAAAGAAAAAGGTCTGTATAGTGTCAAAAAGAAAGGAAAAGCCAAAAAATGGCTTCCTGCTGAGGAGTTATTATGGATGTTAGGATTGGTATTGCTAACCATGCTTATTATGTGGGGACTTCCTAAGATAACGACTAAACTTCCTGAAGCGCTGATCGCAATATTGGTAGTTTCTTCGATTGTAATTTTTGGAAAAATGGAAGACATCGCCACTGTAGGTAGTTTTATCAGAGATGGAGGGGGAGAAGGATTAAAAGGAGGACTGCCTCAATTTCAATCAGCGATATTTACAAAAGTTCCGATGACATTAGAGACATTGTGGTTTATCGGTCCTTATGCTTTGATTCTGGCAGCAATTGGATTGATTGAGTCACTGATGACACTGAATCTGATTGATGAGTTGACAGAAACCAGAGGAAACTCTAATAGAGAATGTCTGGCACAAGGAGGAGCTAATATCATCACAGGACTTTTTGGAGGAATGGGAGGTTGCGCCATGATTGGACAATCAATTATTAATATCAAAGGAGGAGGACGCACAAGGCTGTCAGGGATTGTAGCAGCCGTAACCTTGTTGCTATTTATTTTATTTGCTTCTTCTCTGATAGAGAGAGTACCAATTGCAGCTCTGGTAGGAGTAATGTTTATGGTCGTCATAGGGACATTTGCCTGGTCTAGTTTTAGAATCCTTAATAAGATCCCATTGGCAGATGCCATTGTATTGATCGCAGTATCTTTATTAACTGTTTTATTTGATTTGGCGATAGCTGTAATTGCTGGAGTTATAATATCTGCGTTGGTATTTGCATGGGAGAATGCTAAAAAGATCCGAGCTAGAAAACATGTCAAAGACGATGGAACAAAGGTATATGAAATTTGGGGACCTTTGTTTTTTGGAAGTATTCAGGCATTTAATAGTAAATTTGATGTGTCGAATGATCCGGAACATATAGAAATTGATTTTATGGAATCCAGAGTGAGTGATCATTCTGCTTTAGAAGCAATTTTTAATCTGGTAGGGAAGTATGAGCAGGCAGGTAAAAAAGTAAAAGTAAAACACCTTAGTGAGGACTGCCAGGCACTTATGATTAAAGCTTCACCAAGATTAGCAGGTGTTATAGAACACAATATTGATGATCCGCGCTATCATGTGATGGCTAGTATTGAAGAGTAATAACTTACCAAAAATAAAAATATAAACGATGGATATTCCTTTTGAACCTGTAGTACTGGGGTATAAAGTGAATATCCATCTTGTTTTAGAATATCTCGCTTTCTTTGTCGGGTTTCGATATTATGTGTATCTAAAGAAAAAGCACAAAGATCATATTTCCTCATCAAATCGATTGACAATTATCATAGGCGCCGTTTTTGGGGCATTTATCGGTTCTCGAGTTATCGGTTTTTTAGAAAACCCAGTATCCGTATCTTCTATAGAACAAGTACTTCAATTATTAAATACCAAAACCATTATGGGAGGGCTTTTTGGTGGGCTATTAGGGGTAGAACTAATAAAAAAAATTATAGGAGAACGATCTTCTTCCGGGGATTTATTTACTTTTCCTCTGATTCTTGGAATAGCTATCGGAAGAGTCGGGTGTTTTTTATACGGAATACATGAATTTACGTACGGGAAGCCGACAACTTTCTTTACCGGAATGGATTTGGGAGATGGGGTGTTGCGACATCCGCTGGCATTATATGAATTGGTGTTTCTGGGAGTTTTGTGGAAGGTGTTGCAAGCGATTGCCAAAAGAAAAGATTCGGTCTCAGGGATTGTTTTTAAATATTTTATGATCGCATATTTTTCGTTTCGATTTGTTATAGAATTCTTAAAACCTAATGTGTTTTTAGTCTTCGGGTTAAGTAGTATTCAGTATTTATGTATATTATGCACAATTTACTACAGAACTACGATCCGAAAACTATTATATGCCGACTAGAAAATACACGTACTATGACTACACGCTAAGCCTTTGTACTTCTTGTTTGAAAAGAATTGATGCTAAAATCGTCTTCGAGGATGAAAAAGTATATATGCTAAAACACTGCCCTGAGCACGGAAGATCCAAAGTGCTAATTGCAGATGATATTGAATATTATAAAAACATCCGAAATTATAACAAAGCTTCCGAATTTCCTTATCGTTTTAATACCAGTACGCATTATGGTTGTCCTTATGATTGCGGACTTTGTCCGGATCACGAGCAGCATTCTTGTTTATCAATTGTAGAAGTGACAGATCGATGCAATCTGACATGCCCTACCTGTTATGCTTCTTCTTCACCACATTACGGAAGACACAGAACACTGGATGAAATTAAGAAGATGCTGGATACCATTGTAGCTAATGAAAAAGAACCTGATGTGGTGCAAATTAGTGGAGGGGAACCGACAATTCACCCTCAGTTTTTTGAAATACTGGATTATGCCAAAACACTACCGATTAGACACTTAATGGTAAATACCAATGGAGTGAGAATTGCAAAGGATAAGAAGTTTGCTGAAAAGTTAGCAGGGTATATGCCTGATTTCGAGATTTATTTGCAGTTTGATTCATTAGAAGCTGAGGTATTAGAAAAATTAAGAGGAGAAGATTTAACAGCGGTACGCAAACAGGCAATTGCACATCTGAATGTGTTTAACTTATCAACTACTTTGGTCGTTACCTTACAGAAAGGATTGAACGATCATGAAATCGGTGATGTGATTTCATATGCGATTAAACAAAAATGTGTAAGAGGGGTCACTTTTCAGCCAACTCAGATAGCGGGACGCCTGGAAGATTTTAATGAAGAAACAGATCGAATTACCCTGACAGAAGTGCGGAGAAAAATACTGGAACAGTACCCGGCTTTCGAACCGGATGATTTAATACCGGTACCGTGTAACCCTGATGCATTGGTGATGGGATATGCTTTTAAAGATGAATCAGGAATTATTCCGCTTACTCGATATATAAATCCGGCAGATTTACTGAATAATGGAAAGAATACGATTGTCTATGAGCAAGATGAAGAACTGCATGAGCGGATGTTACAGTTGTTTAGTACTGGAAATTCGGTAGATGTAGCTTCTCAGAATCTTCAATCCATCATGTGTTGCTTGCCAGATATAAAAGCTCCGGAATTAGGGTATGAAAACTTATTCCGGATTATTATTATGCAATTTATAGATGCGCATAATTTTGATGTCAGAGCCATAAAGAAATCCTGTGTCCATATTGTAGATAAAGATTATAAAATAATCCCTTTTGAAACGATGAATCTTTTTTATAGAGATGATAAAAAAGCATATCTGGAAAAACTAAAAAAAGAAAGTATATGATTCTATTAGAGCCAAACTTAGACGGATTAGTCATTTTTATTGTAATGATTATGTTAGCACCTCCGGTGATATTATTAATTATAGGATTACTGTTGCGTAAGTATAATTATCCGGTGGCCGGGAAGGTATTCATGATTTTATCCGGAATTTATCTGATCACTGGTTTGGGAACCTGTGGAGCTTTGATGATGGGGTTTTGATGTTGTGTCAAAACAAAAGCACCTTTTTAAAAAAATGATAAAAAGATGCTTTGTTATACTTCTGCTTAATATTATTAATACTGTTTAGTTTTTTATAAAGGTCTTTTGCGTAGTGAAAGTATCCGTTTTTATTTGAATAAAATACATCCCGGGCTGTAGGTCTTCTATGGTAATTTCAGGGGCGTTATTTATTCCTTTTCTAACCATTTTTCCCTGAGGATTAAAGATGCTGTAAGAAGTATTTTTACTATCACCTGATAGATGTAACCTATTTGAAGCCGGGTTCGGGTATACAGTAATTTCATTAGTAGATGTTTCTTTGTCGAATTCGTGCACATCAAAAGCTTTGGATCTTCGGGATGAAGCAAAGAATACTTTTCTTACATTTCGGGCTTTGTATGCACCTGCAGAGTGACCATATCCACGGGCTACTAACAATTTTTTATTGTCATTTCTCATATAATACCTGCGTACATAATTGGTGTAGATGCGAGCACGTTGGTATCGATTATCGCCTTGTAATTTGGCACCACATCGGACATCCAGATAACGGGTTCCTGTATCTCGCTCTCCGATCATTTGGTATACCGTTCTATTGGTTAAATTTCTTTTGATAGCAGTTGCTCCGGTAGCTCTCATATATGAATTTAGGTTCCCATTGATTCCAAATTCATATTTGTTGTAATTACTACAATTGGTAGAAGGCGTTCTAAATCTGTTTTCAGATCCGGAAATTCGACGTCTACTGTCGGGATATAGGTAGATAGAAGGCGCATAAGAAACATATTGTACTTTAACATTGGAAGGAATAGAAGCGCGACTTCCGGCTGCATATCGATTGATCATTTGTCCCCCGGCAGAAAAACCAGTAATTGTCAGTGTTTTTAGATTAGGGTTATTTCTAAGTAATATTTCGACAATTTTATCAATGACCGTAAAAGAGCTAACCCGGTTACTGTTTTGAGACAGATCTCCAAATTTCCACCTCCTGGTCCAATAAGCGTATGTGTTTTTATCCAGGTTGTGATAATTCATATGATCGAGTTCCATCATAATAGGAGAAACAATAAGGGAGTTGTTTAATTGTCCTTCAGAAATAGCTGCGGATCTTAAATTATCATACACGGATTTTCCGTATTGATTTACCCCGTGAAAAGCAATAATAGCATTAGTGATATTCGTTCTTCGGGTGCCAATAGCCAGGTTTCGCCAATATGGAATATATACTGTTTTGTTATTTACTTTAAAAGAAATTCTGGAAGGCGGTAGTCCTTCTGGCAAAGGATTAGATTGTGCAATTACATGTGCGCTAAGTCCAAACATAATGAAGCAAAGCCAGATAGTTAGTTGTTTTTTCATGATTTGTGTTTTTGTGAGTTACTCGATAATCGAGATTTAAATGCTTCGAGGAAAAACTCGAAAATAAAGTTGATTTCCCGTGATGCCCTATGTGTTGGCAATTAGGGAGTTAATTAGCGGGAAGTCTCTGTTCCATAAAAATAATATTAAGTTGAGTGAGTATAAATATATAGGGAACTAGTAGGTAAATGAAACAGAAGTTTACCAACTGTTTAATTTATTACATATAGCCCTTCATATTGTAAACGAAGTAAAGAAATGCAGTTTTTTATTTGAAAGAAAGTGTGCAGTAAGTAATTAACAGTCAGTTAATTTTGTTTGTGATAATTTTAAGAGGAATCTTAGCATATATATGCTTTCAAACGTAGATTGAACTGATTTTTGTTATGAACTAAAAAAAAGATTTCAATAGTAAATGTTATCTTCTTTTTAGGATATACAAGCTTTCATTGAGGATAGCCTCTTTGATCAGTATATTTTCCTCTGGAGCATAAGTAGCTGCGAGCGTGAACTCATCTATTTCTTTCTCTACTGTATATCCATTGATAGAATGATAAAAAGAAGAAGGAATCGTCTGGTGAGCAAATAGTTCATTCGTCTGATTATTGCGATCAAAATAGTGTAGTAACCGGTTGTATACTTCAGTACTGGCTACTTCGGGTTGATAAGATACGCTTCCGATTTGATCCCCTGGTTTTTGTAATAAAGAAAAAACTTCAAACAGTTTGTTTGTAGTCGTAGTATCCAGAAAAAATAAGACACCTTCTAACAGTACAAAAGTAGGAGTATGTTGGATATACGGAGCTATTTTAGCAACGATCTCTTTTGTCGTATTTGTAGCAAAATCCACAGCGTGATAGTCGATTACCCGTGGAGGCAAGGTTCCATCTTTAATCCATTGACCAATTTGAGATTTCTTATATTCAATGATAGGTTGTTTGTCAATTTCGATTGTATGTATATGAGCAGGTAGTATAAATTGATACATGCTAAATCCTGCTCCAAAATTAATGAGTGTTCCCGTTGGGTGATGTTTGAAGAAAGCGGTAAGCTCTTCCAGAAAAAAACGATTTCTTATTGCATGTAGGATGGCTTCTTTAGAAGAAATTTGTTGAAATATTTCCGGAAGCAGAGAATTGGTCTTATCATTGTTCCACAATCTGGCATAGGGATCTTTACTAATCGTTTCGTGAAGAGATCTATAAGTAGAGACAATGAATGCTGTTTCGTGAACTTTCATGATACCCGAATTTTAAAAGAGAATAAACAAGAATGCTAATGTAGTAAATTAACAGCTTGATAAGACATAAAAAAGCTTCCTGAATACATATCCGGGAAGCTTTTTTTAGTATATAAAGAATGTGAATGTGTTTATTGTACGCGCACCGTATCAGGTACAAGCCCTGTATAATCTCCTCCATTGCGGATCACATCTCTGACAATAGAAGACGAGATATAACTTTTTCCAGAAGAGGTCAGAAGGAAAACAGTTTCTATTTCAGACATTTTCCTATTCGTGTGAGCAATTGCTTTTTCGAATTCAAAATCCCCTGGATTACGCAATCCTCTGAGGATAAAATTGGCTTGTTGTTTTTTGCAAAAATCAACAGTTAATCCCTCGTAAGTCATTACTTTAATTTTTGGAACATCTTTAAAAGATTCCTCGATAAATCGCTTTCTTTCTTCCAGTGAAAACATGTATTTTTTATCGGCATTCACTCCAATTGCAAGAATAATTTCATCGAATAGCGTGAGTCCTCGTTCGATGATATCGTAATGCCCTAAGGTAATAGGATCAAAAGACCCCGGAAAAACAGCTCTTCTCATATGTTGTGTACTTGATCTATGATGTGCTACAAATATAGAAAACTAAATGAATTAGCATGTTACAGGCACATTTCTATCGCATTACTAAATAGTTCTGTAAGGCTGATACCTGCTTTTTGTGCTTGCTGAGGCAAGATACTTGCTTCACTTAATCCTGGATTTGTATTCATTTCTATAAAATGAGGAATCCCATTGTGGAAGATATATTCACTTCTGGAGAATCCGGACATTTTTAAAATCTGGTAGACTTTTAGTGCAATCTCTTCTACTTTCTTTCTATCTTCTTCTGATAATCTTGCCGGAGTAATCTCCTGGGATTTTCCTTCATACTTAGCTGCATAATCAAAGAATTCATTCTCCGAGACGATTTCGGTAATCGGGAGTACGATGTCTTTTCCTTTATAGTGAATAACACCTACAGACACTTCTGTTCCGCTCAGAAAAGATTCGATAATAATCTCATCATCCTCTTTATAGGCAACTTCAATGGCTGGAAGCATTTCTTCAGCGGTTTTGACTTTAGAAACCCCATAACTACTTCCGGATTTATTTGCTTTTACAAAACAAGGAAGTCCTACCTGATTAATAATCTCTTTTACATGAACCTGATCTCCCTTATTGAGGTAATAATTAGTAGCACAGGGAATTCCGTATGGTTTGACTGCACTGATGCAATCTCTTTTGTTAAAGGTTAAGGCAGCCTGATAAAAATCACAGGCAGTTTGTGGGATTCCGAGGAGCTCAAAATATGCTTGTAATAAACCATCTTCTCCCGGAGTGCCATGAACAGTATTAAAGGCTGCGTCAAAAGTAATTTTATCCCCATTGAGATGGAAAGAGAAATCACTTCGGTCAATAGGATGTCGCGCCTCTTCTTCATCCAGGTAGTACCAATCTTCCTTACTAATGATGACCCGATAAGGAGTATATTTGCTTTTATCCAGGTGTTTATAGACAACATGACCGCTATTGACAGAAATGTCGAATTCACTGGAGTATCCTCCCATAAGAATGGCTATATTTTTTTTCATGTGTATTACATATTATTTTTAGATACCATCAGGAGTATCAAAACCTCCTTCTTTTACAGTATAACGATTGCAATGACTCGTTTTGTTTTCTAGAGCTTGTGAAAACAAAAATATCATTTATCTGTGAACAAAAGCCTAAAACTTTCGGTTTTCATATCTTTGTCCAAATTATCAAATCAATCTATGAAATTACTCAAGTTTATATTCAGTAAAATGTTCCTTATCCAATTAGTAATTGCTGTGGCAATGGTGGCTATTTTATGCTTTGTGGGCCTACGTTGGTTGGATAGTACTACCAATCACGATCAGCGAATAGTAGTACCCAGTTTAAGCAAGAAAACACTTGATGAGGTAAAACTAATTTTGGAAGAACATTCATTGAGATTTGAGGTACAGGATTCAGCAAATTTTAATCCTGAGTATCCCAGGTTTTCTGTAATAGAACAAAACCCTGCGGCAGGAAATATGGTAAAAGAAAACAGAAAGATATATGTAACCCTGAACCCATCAGGATATAAGAAAGTAGAAGTCCCTAGAGTTGTACAGAAAACATTGCGTCAGGCAAAACCCCAACTATTGGCTTTAGGGTTTAAAATAGGTACCGTAACCTATAAACCGAATATTGCCAAAGACATGGTGTTAGAGTTACGATATAACGGTAAAAAACTGAGCCCGGGAACTAAATTGATGAAGACTTCTGCAATCGATTTGATTTTGGGAGATGGGAACAGAGGAACCGTAAACCTTTCTTCGGATTAAAAAAAGATAGTTTCAGTACCAGCTTATGAATACAGAAGGATTAGAGCCTACAGAGGATGATTTATATGAGCATTATCGATTTGTAGCAGGAAGTGGACAAGTTCCCCTGCGCGTTGATAAGTTTTTAATGAACTTTGTAGAGAATGCCACCAGAAATAAAATACAGCAAGCAGCTAAGCAGGGCAGTGTTTTTGTCAATGATATAGCGGTGAAGTCCAATCACAAGGTAAAACCCAACGATGTGGTACGGGTACTGTTTTCTCATCCGCCATATGAGAACCTGTTGACTCCCGAAGATATTCCTCTGGATATCGTATATGAAGATGCATATCTGTTAGTCGTTAATAAACCGGCAGGGATGGTTGTACATCCGGGACATGGAAACTACTCAGGAACCTTGATCAATGCGTTAATATATCATTTTGATAATTTACCAAATAATAGTAGTGATCGACCGGGGCTGGTACACAGAATAGATAAGGATACCAGTGGGTTATTAGTCATCGCCAAGACGGAAGAAGCAATGACTCATCTGGCGAAACAGTTTTTTGATAAAACTTCTGAGCGGGAGTATGTTGCCATCGTATGGGGAAATCTGAGTGAAGATGAAGGAACCATCGAAGGGAATATAGGAAGACATCCCAAAAACCGATTGCAAAATACTGTTTTTGAAGGAGATGAATCAGAAAAGGGAAAGCCGGCAGTTACACACTATAAAGTGATAGAACGATTAGGGTATGTTACGCTAATTTCATGCCGATTAGAAACCGGGCGTACACACCAGATCAGGGTGCATATGAAACATATCGGACATACCTTGTTTAATGACGAACGATATGGAGGTGAAAAAATATTAAAAGGAACCACGTTTACCAAATACAAGCAATTCGTAGAAAATGCATTTAAGGTACTGCCAAGGCAAGCACTTCATGCCAGAACATTAGGGTTTGAACATCCGGAGACTGGAGAAATGATGAAGTTCGAAACACAGATCCCGGCAGATATGCAGGAGTGCGTAGAGAAGTGGCGTAAATATGCGAAAAATCAATTATCAGAAGGGTAGCGGAAAAAATAGCTTGATTTTTACTATAAAATACGGTTTTTTTTGAGAAAAAACGGAGATTTTTAGATTTTCATACGTAAAACTTATTTATAATCAAAACCCTTATTCAGGTAATTCTAAATTAATTAACCCTACCTTTATTCCATAATATATTATAATGAATAAAGGAACAGTAAAATTTTTTAATGAAACCAAAGGATTTGGATTCATTATTGATGAAGATTCAAAAAAAGAACACTTTGTACACATTTCTGGGGTATTAGATGAAATCCGTGAAGGTGATGAAGTAGAATTTGAATTACGAGAAGGAAGAAAAGGATTAAACGCAGTAAATGTTAAAGTAATTTAATATAGACGACATTAATTTTTTTATTGAAGAAAAGCCTGTCAGTACTGACAGGCTTTTCTTTTTTTTATTAGTACAGCTTGATTTATAGTATTATAGGGGAATGGTTTTGTATCTTTAATACCCGTAATGTTAGTAAAGCAACAACAATAACTAAAAAAAATAAGAAATGGAATCGTTAACAGCTATTAAAATAAATGGATATACACATGTTCCGTATGTATCTCCCAGATATGACAAGGATGAAATGCTGGAACGCAGTCAGGCTTTCTATCAATGGATGGATAGCAGACGATCAGTTCGGGAATTCTCTTCAGAGCCAGTAACAAAAGAGGTAATCGAAAATATTATTAAGACAGCTTCGACAGCCCCTTCAGGCGCACATAAGCAACCCTGGACATTTTGTGCGATTTCCAATCAGGAATTGAAAAAGAAAATACGAATTGCTGCAGAAAAAGAAGAAGTAGAAACCTATACCAATCGGATGAGTGATCGTTGGCGAAATGATTTAGCTCCCTTGGCTACTGATGCGAATAAACCATTTATAGAAGAAGCTCCCTGGATTATAGTAGCCTGTAAACGGGTGTATGAACACGAAGAAGCGGTGAAGCACAATAATTATTATGTCAATGAATCTATAGGAATTGCTAGTGGAATGTTGATTGCTGCAATTCATAATGCTGGATTGGTAACGTTGACACATACACCCAGTCCCATGAATTTCTTGACCAAAATGCTGGATCGTCCTTCTAATGAAAGAGCCTTTTTACTTCTGCCAGTCGGGTACCCCAAGCAACCGTCTTATGTGCCTGACTTAGAAAGAAAACCGCTGGAAGAAGTCAGTGTTTTTTATGAATAAAAAAGAAATCACCTACCATTGGTATAGAACAAACTAATACTGGTATAGAAAAGAGATGTCTCATAGGGTTTTGATACTAAAGAGTCCGTTGTATTTTTGACCACGCTATGAGAAAGAAAAATATTCTCAGTGTTAGGATGTTATAAAAAAGTGTTGGCGAAGCATAGCAAACATTGCTACTTAAATAGACTGTTTGTTATGCTTTACTTAATCATCGAAATTAAGATTCATTTTCTAAATAATGCGATATGCTCTTATATCAAGGGAGTGTATTCAATATTAGAAAAGAGATTTTGTATTCATTTTTTGAACAGAAATTAGTAAGGAAGAAAACATATTTTTATCTACATTTATAACATATAACAATTAGTGTTTAATCTATAAAAGTAATCGTGTGAAAATTGTAATATCCCCGGCTAAGTCCTTGAATTTTGAGTCAGATATCCCCACTACCAAAACTACAGAAGCTGCTTTTCTAGCAGAGGCAAAAACATTGAATGCTGTATTAAAAGAAAAGAGTCCTAAGGATATAGGAGCGCTTATGAGTATTAGTGATAAACTATCAGAACTCAATTGGCAGCGTAATCAGGATTGGAAATTGCCTTTTACTAAAGAGAATGCCAGACAAGCAGTTTATGCTTTTAATGGAGATGTCTATACAGGCTTAGATGCATATACAATACCACAAGAGAAATTAGGAGTGCTGGAAGATAAACTGCGCATCCTGTCAGGGCTATACGGTATACTGAAGCCGCTGGATTTGATACAGCCCTATCGATTAGAAATGGGAACAAAAATGCCGGTAGAAGCGAATAAAAATCTCTATGGATTCTGGAAAGAAAAACTAACAGCACATCTCAATCAGGAGTTGACCGCTGATGAGTTGTTTGTTAACCTGGCTAGTAATGAATATTTTAAAGCAATCGATAAAAAAGCCCTAAAAGTACCAGTGATTACTCCGGTATTCAAAGATTGGAAAAACGATCAGCTAAAAATGATTAGTTTTTTTGCTAAAAAAGCAAGAGGGATGATGGTTCGCTTTATTGTAGATACAGGAGCCGAAACACTGGAAGATATAAAAGGGTTTAATTACGAAGGGTATGGGTATAGCGAAACACATACTACAAAACCAGAAGAACCCGTATTCATCCGATAATCATATAATGCTTTCAACAACATAAATTTCTTTTCAGTACTACTGGAAGGAGCTGCCTACGTGTACTGCCATAATCAGAGTACATATCTGTTGAAAGCATTTTTTTTATTGGCACTGCCAAGGGATGTACTATCCCAAGGCTTGCCTCGATATTAAAAATTTCTTTCTTATGATGCCCTGTGGACTTACTTCTAAGTAATTCACTATCCAACACATCATTCCTATAAGTATTGAGGAAAATTGTGTGTCAAAACTACCATAAACCCAATATAGCAGGTTGCTTTCTGGTGTATTTTTAACGATTATCAGGAAGTGGTAACATTATAAAATGATTGAAGAAAAGAATAGTTAGATTTCCTGGCTAATGTTTTGTGTGTTTGAATCAAGGGGATTTAATTATGAAGTGATTTAAACTTTTTCCAGCTTGCTAAAAAAAATGTCTTCTTACGCTCATATTTCATAATTTTTGACTTCGTAGCCCTGCTGTACAACTAAAAAAATACTTCATCTGAACACAAAACCATTATTTTTTCACTTAACTCAAAAAAGTTTAAACCATTTCTATAAAAAAGAACTTCTGCTAGTTGTTTTATAGACTTCCAAGTTTTAGTATCTTCAACAATTCATTTGCAGAAAAAAGAAGTACATATGCAACGATGTATCACAGCACTGGATTGGATTAATAAAAAAATAGGAGTTTACGTAAGCTGGTTGGCAGTGGCTCTGGCTATTGTGATGACCATAGATGTTATTATCCGTTTTGTTTTTCAGACCACTTTTATCTGGGTTATTGAAATAGAAGTATATCTGTTTGGGATGTTATTTTTAATCGCTTCTGGCTATACTTTTTCAGAAAACAAACACGTTCGGGTTGATGTTTTTTATAGTCGCTTATCCGAAAAAGGAAAAGCCTGGATTGATTTATTGGGAGGTGTTTGTTTACTAATTCCCTGGTGTTATGTCGTGATCGTTACCTCCTGGTATTACGGGCTTACTTCCTGGATGATTGGCGAGCAATCTCCACAACCGGGAGGATTACCAGCCTTGTATATTCTCAAGTTCTGTATCACAGTAGGTTTTACTTTTTTACTATTACAGGGGATTTCTCATATCCTCAAATGTCTTCATACTTTATTGACACCGTCAAAGGGTATAAAACCTAGAGGCTTGCCTTGAAATTTAAAATTTGTTTCTAACGAATGCTTTGTGGGTTTGTCCCGAGGTAGTTTACTTAATAAAAAATACTAATGGAATTTTTAGCAATTATCCTTTTTGTGGTCGTATTCATCCTTATTCTCAAAGGGTATCCGGTAGCATTTACACTGGGCGGAATATCAGTAGCTTTTGCTTTTGGGGTTTCCATATTTGCCCCTTCTCAATTCGATATGTCTACATTCTATTTATTGCCTTCTCGTATTATGGGAGTAGTCAATAACTATGTACTAATGGCAGTTCCCTTATTTATCTTTATGGGGATTATGCTCGAGAAATCAGGATTGGCACAAAGCCTGTTAGAGACCATGGCGATGATGTTTGGTCGTATCCGGGGAGGATTGGCGATTTCTGTAGTTGTCGTAGGTGCTCTTTTGGCAGCTTCTACAGGAATCGTAGGAGCTACAGTGGTAACGATGGGGCTGATCAGCCTTCCTACGATGCTTAAACGCGGATATAAAACAGAATTAGCAACAGGAGTTATAGCCTCCTCAGGAACCCTGGGGCAGATCATTCCTCCTTCTATTGTATTAGTGTTATTAGCTGATACAATTAATTCTTCTTCCAGAGGATCAGGAGCTGTAGATGTAGGGGCGCTCTTCTCAGCAGCTTTATATCCAGGTTTGTTACTGGTAGGATTGTATATAGCATACATCTTGATCCGTTCCTATTTGAAAAAAGAAGAAGCTCCCAGTATTCCGGCAGAAGAAATTGCTGAGTTTAAAGGAACAGATTATGGAAAAAAAGTCATAAAAGTATTACTGTTACCAGTTTTACTGATCTTATTGGTCTTGGGATCGATATTTGCAGGAGTTGCTTCACCTACTGAAGCTTCGGGAATAGGTGCTGTCGGAGCGGTTATTCTCAGTGTTATACAGAAGAAGTTTTCTTTTTCTGTCTTAAAAGAAGTTGCTAAAGAAACTACCAAATTGACTTCCATGGTCTTTTTTATCCTTTTAGGAGCCACTACTTTTACCTTGGTTTTTAGAACCCTGGGAGGGGATGGGTATTTACAGGAGTTGATCGTGTCTTCCAGACTGACGCCTATGTTATTTTTAGTATTGGTAATGGCTGTTATTTTTGTCGCTGGTTTTTTTATTGATTTTATAGAAATTATATTTATCATTGTTCCGGTAGTTACTCCGATTTTTAATGCTTTCCATATGGATATGTTGTGGGTAGGGGTATTAATGGCGTTGAATCTGCAAACCTCTTTTCTAACTCCGCCTTTTGGGTTTGCTTTATTTTATCTCAAAGGAGTGGCACCTCCCTCGGTACAAACGAACCAGATTTATAGAGGTATTATTCCTTTTATTATCATTCAGATAGGAATTGTAGGGCTTATTTTGTTTTTCCCGGAAGTTGTATTCCTATCTAAATAAATGAATTTATATACACAAATCAGTACATATTAAAAAATAAGCATATTATTATGAGACAGTATCATGCGCTAAGAAAGAATATAGGGTTCCTGATCGGAATGCTATGCATAGGATTATGTAGTTCCTGTTTAGGAGATCCCCCGGGGACGATGCGTGAAGTCTCCTATGATGTTACCAAACCAAAAAAAGTATATCATTGGAAAATGACTACTACCTGGCCTCCTAATTTCCCTGTATTGGGGGAAGTAGCAGAGAAATATGCACAATGGGTAGAGGAGTTATCCAATGGGCAATTAAAAATCAAAGTATATGGAGGAGGAGAACTGGTTCCTCCACTGGAAGCATTTGATGCAGTATCCAATGGTACTATAGAAATGGGGTGTGGGGCTGCGTATTATTGGGCAGGAAAAACACCAGCAGCCCAATTTTTTGCAGCAGTTCCGTTTGGGATGAATAGCCAGCAATTAACCGCTTGGATGGAAACAGGAGGGGGGTATGAATTATGGCGAAAAGCGTATGCTCAATTTAATCTGGTTCCTTTTTTAGGAGGAAATACCGGGGTGCAAATGGGCGGATGGTTTAATAAGGAAGTAAACAGTGTCGAAGACCTGAAAGGATTAAAGATGCGATTACCAGGAATTGGGGGCAAGGTATTGGAAAAAGCAGGAGGAGCTGCTATTCTGGTTGCAGGGGGAGAGATCTATACCAGTCTGGAACGAGGAGTAATTGATGCTACGGAGTGGATAGGTCCCTATCACGATTATAAAATGGGTTTCCATAAAATCGCCAAGTATTATTACACCCCAGGATGGCATGAACCAGGAACTCAGATGGAGTTTTTTATCAATAAACGATTATATGATGGATTGCCTCCGCACTTACAGGCAGCTATGGAAGCGGCTTCCAGGAGGGCACATTTATGGGTGTTGGCAGAGTTTGACAAACAAAATGGAATTTTTCTGGATAAACTGATCCATGAAGAAGGTGTGGAGATCAGAGAATTTTCCAAAGAAACGTTGGATGCATTACGGGGATATACAGATGAAGCAATAAAAGAATTGATAGGAGATGACCCTCTGTCTAGAGAAGTGTATGAAAGTTATGCTGCTTTCCAGAAACGCCTTGCTCCCTGGTCTGCTGTAACCGAAAAAGCGTATTATAATAAGATTCAGCAACAAAAGTAAATGAATATTTGATGTGTTTTGTAAGAGCACAAGAAGATTAGTAGTGCAAACAGCTGGGAAAGTTTTTAATACAGGGGAGGAAGTGTGTTTTTTGTTAATAATTTCTTAAATTTACTATGAGAATTTAATGAGATATTATGTCAAAAAAAATACCCCTTCTTCTTCTTCTTCTTCTTCTTTTCTTTATAAGCCATCTTACTGCCCAGATTGATAGGGATGCCGTATTAGGATTACCAACAGCAACGACGGCAGAGATGTTGAGTATCGTTAGTTCCTATACAGGTAGTGTTCTTTATAATACGACTGATGATTTGATCTATCGATATACAGGAACAGAATGGAGAGCAACAGAAGTTGCTATTTCTAGTGCAGAGCAATTGCGATTTGTTCGAGGAAATGTAAATGCCAATGGAACCATTGCTCAGGGAGCTGGATTTACAGTTACTAAACTTACATCGAGTAGGTATCAAATTGATTTTACAACCTCTTTTGGAGGGTTGCCAAGTGTAACCTTTACAACAGGAGACTTAGCTGCTTTAAACTCGTATGAGGATAACTTCGCTAATATCATTTTTCTATCTAATAGCAGAGTGGTGATTGTTACTGCGGATAACACAGGAGAAAATGCCCGGGAAGATTCCTGGTTTTCTTTTATCGCAGTAGGACCGGAATAATAACTAAACAGTCTTGTTCTGTGTTCTGATCTTGAGATAGAAGGTCAGAACAATGATTGTATCTTCTAATGAGTTGTAGAAAGGGCAGGATTCGCTATTTTTACCTGGTGTGTGAATAAAAACAAATTATATGCTAGAGGTGAAAATTGCCTTTTTTGTGATAGGTGCCTTTTTTGGCATGCAAAATGCTCGTATAGTAGCAGAAAAAACCGTAGTAACCCTTCATCCAGAGCAGCAGCTGATCGAGTTCGAACAGCAAAAATTATATGCAGTTTTAATGCGTAAAGAAGATAGTTTGCTTCTTAATGAAGAATGGAAAATATTAAATACTCCGGAAAATCGTAGTTGGGTTAAGGAAGTTTCTGATAAGGATACAGCTGTTTTGGAATTTAGAAAAGAAGATAAGTCGATTACAGCTTACATCGCATTTACCTATCCAGAGGAGAAAGTACTACAGTCTTTTGGACTCTATAAGAATAAAGAGGGGAAGTGGTGTATAAAAAACATTCCGGATTGGAATATAGAATCAAAAGAAGGAACCTTAAAAGGGGGGTATTGGGTGTTTGATGCTCAACAAAAGATCAGGTTTTCTGTTCGTTCCTATTTTGAAACGATTGAGAAGCAGGGGTATACAAAGCAGGATATATACAGTTATATCGTTCGTTCTCAATAAAAAAGTTTAGGGAGATATTTGAACTTGCTATCTCCAAAAAGCAAAGGTTACACTATAGAAATTCCATAATATCATCTATTACTGTAGATAGAAAACAAGGAAGACTCCCTTTTGGGAATAGGTTTTAGCCCGTAGAAAAGCAGCTCGAAACATTAAAATACGATTTCACAATAATACCTTATGGGCTAACAACTTAGATGATAAGAGTTGGTTGCCCAAAATAATAGAAAAAAGGTTTATAAGATGAGGTATCCAAATTTATGGGTAAGGAGCCATTAATTTAATGTTTTGAATTCGAATATGTTGATGGGATGTAAAATTAATGATGGAGCCAGTAAACTATTGCAATATAAATGACGTTATATGAGATTAGAAGACAATACCCCGGAATAGAGATGAAAAATTACTGATTTAAGTTTTTTTTAACCCTTATCACACGGATTACGATATAATTAGCAGTAGATTTACCAGATGAGTATGATATAAATACGGCGAAGTTTTCTTGGTAGGTGCTCCAAAATAATTTACTGACACAATACGTATATGTATTATATTGGGTATATTTATATCGGAAATTGGATATGTGAAAACTCTTAAAAACCATCAATATGGATGATTTTTCTTCTGGCGATCTGATCAGGCGCATGGAAAAAGTGCTTAAAAGAGCCATTAAAAATGTATTAGAAAACATGGATCCTGATCATCAGGATTTCAAACGTGAACTGGTAAAAAGTGTAAACAAAAAAATGAGGGTGTTAACCAGTCAATTATCGTTTCACTATACACCTTTTAGCACGATAGCGATTAATAATTTTTCATATACTCCCGGTAGGTGTAATGAAGAGGGGGTGATGATAGGAGAATTGGTAGCGACCTATACTCAGAAACCGGATCACACTAAATATGGAGGTCCTGGTTATCCGGGAAAAGAAAATGGGCAACTCTGTGAACATCCAAAAGGCAGTAAGAAATTCTATAAGTGGAATGCTTTTTTATGTCGTTGGGAAGATGTGTATAAAGATATTCCCCGCACAAGTCAGGAACCAGACTGGTATGATAAACTGACCAACAATGCAGCTTTTGAACCCTGGTGGGGTAATAATACTTCTGGAGGGAATTATCTAAGGAGCGATCGCAAACGAAATGGAGCTGATAATCTATGGGGCGATCCCGGTGTAGGAAGCAGAATGGGGACTTTTAAACAAATATCAGGAAATGTAATGCAATCTATCTACAGGTTTACCTTAAACCTAAAATCAGCCATCGGGCATTATGAAAAACTAAGCAACGCTTTTGGATTTGAAAATGAAATAGAGGAAAAATCAGAAAAAAAGAGAAAAAGTGGTGAAGAAGATACAATTACTCATATTCTTAGGGCAGATAATTTTGAAATTAAGACCAAAAAGCAAGCGAATGGATTTATTAGCGAAATTAAGGGATATAAAAATGCACAAAGAGACTCTGCTTACCACGTTAATCAAGCCAGGCTGCAAGGAGATATTAGGATAGAAATCACGATAAAAAAGAAATATGAATAAGCTTTTTTTTGTAGTAGGGATTATTTTATTGGCTATAACCGGGTGCCAACAACCTAGAAAAATAACAAAATACTATGAGGA
>NZ_JBHULX010000030.1:205726-206748 GCF_042684685.1 Aquimarina hainanensis
TGATACGCTTACAGAAAGTGTAAGTATTCACTATCATTTTGATAAAAAAAGAGTACAACTTACGGATTCTATCTATTGTTTTTTTCAGATAGAGAATTCTGCCTTTAGCAAGGAAGAAGCCAAAACGGCAGCAGTCAGTGTTACACTCCCTAAAGACTATACACAGGAGAATTTTACTGCCGATTTTTCTAATCGCCCTAAAAGTCCTTTCGGAACAACAAAAACGAAAGATACTACAGTAATCAATATCTCAAGTTTAGATAAACAACGGATCATTCCTATAGAAGCGGCAGGGACTCCAAAAGAAGCCCTTCATCAAACAGTGGCTTTTTACTGGAAGCCTAAACGAATGGGCAGGGATACGATACGTGGATATGTAGTAGAAATGATTTCTTTTATAGATAAAAACAATCCTGCTAATAAAAAACAAGACAGTATCAGGACAGAACTAAGTAAAGATATCTATTTTGATGTGCCTGTAGAGGTTATAAAATAGTATCCGGTTGCTTGAGAAGGAGAGGCTGGGGTGCGATGCGATAAAAAAGAAATATGAATAAGGTGTTTTTTATAATAGTAGGGATTATTTTATTGGTTATAACCGGGTGCCAGCAACCTAGAAAAATAAGAAAATACTATGAGGATGGGCAGCTAAAAGAGACCTACTATTTAGACCGTAAGTATAGAAAACAAGGAGCGAATATAGAGTATTATCCCAGTGGGAATGTTTCTTTTTTAGCTAACTATATCGATGGAAAAATAAAAGATACCTTATATTATTATTTAGATAGTAGTAAAAAGGTGATTGAGATTGTTAAGTATTTTAAGAGTGATGAATTAGTGTTTTATAAAGATTATCATAAAAGTGGTCATATAAGGCAACAAGGACATTTTTTTGGAAAAAGAAAAAGAATTGGTATCTGGAAAAATTATGATAAGGATGGGCATCATACATTTACCAAAGAGTATAAAATTATTGACGGGAAGGAATATACGAACCAAATGTGGGTAACACTCCCAGGGGG
>NZ_JBHULX010000030.1:206758-208445 GCF_042684685.1 Aquimarina hainanensis
AACTCCAAAAGAAGCCCTTCATCAGACTGTGGCTTTTTACTGGAAGCCTAAACGAATGGGCAGGGATACGATACGTGGATATGTAGTAGAAATGATTTCTTTTATAGATAAAAACAATCCTACTAATAAAGAACAAGACAGTATCAGGACAGAACTAAGTAAAGATATCTATTTTGATGTGCCTGTAGAGGTTATAAAATAGTATCCGGTTGCTTGAGAAGGATAGGCTGGGGTGCGATGCGATAAAAAAGAAATATGAATAAGGTGTTTTTTATAGTAGGGATTATTTTATTGGTTATAACCGGGTGCCAACAACCTAGAAAAATAACAAAGGGGCGATCCCGGTGTAGGAAGCAGAATGGGGACTTTTAAACAAATATCAGGAAATGTAATGCAATCTATTTACAGGTTTACCTTAAACTAAAAAATCAGCCATCGGGCATTATGAAAAACTAAGCAACGCTTTTAAGTTTAAAGACGAAGAAGAGAACCCAAACTCATCCAATAATGATGATATATATACTGCCGAAGAAGAACCGAAAGTGACTATTACTATTGAAAAAGTAAATCATTGGAGTTATTTTATGAATAATGGTCATATTGACCAAAGTGGTAGTTTAACCAGAAAAGACTCTATTATTTATGTTAAAGATTCTAGTAGTGTCAGAGAGAGGATACTTGCAAAAAATAATGCAGTAAAAAAAGACGCATATGAAAGATTTCAAAAAAATAATTAGTTGTATAATTATTACAACAATAATTTCCTGTATTCAAAAACAGACGGAAGGTCCATTCATAAAAACAGTCTATACTGACAACCCGTATTCAAAAAAAAGATATATCGGCAAGATAATATTAAAATCTGATCTAGATTCTATAAAATTGGGCGATAAAGATTTAAAAAGTAGAGTTCTTTATCTAGGTAAGTTCAAAAAAAGATTTTCTATTAGCGAACTAGAAAAGATGCACAGCAAATTAGACACATTTGGATATATAGAAGAAGATAATGATACTATTTATTTTGACTACAATTTTACAAACAAGGGGAAGTATTTTTTAGATGGTTATATTGAAGAAGAAGTTTTATTAGATAATTTTTATAAAGATGGAAAGTCAAGATTAATTACTAACAAAATTAAATTCAGTAAAAAAATAAGAGTGATCGAAGAGTAAAAAGCAGCTTGTGACAAAATGTATGAAGTCATAATGCCCTAAAGAGACATTACGTCTTATACACCTAACTATACACGCAAGTAACAAAAAAACTTGAAAATTAACCAAATGAATAACAATGTTTCTCGGTAAATAATTGATCGAATTGAGTGGGCTCTAAAAGAAATCATTAGTAAAGTTCTTAATAGTTCTCCCCATCATAGTAATCTAGAATGAACTATTTTACTAGAGGTTTATCCATTAGGTTTTCAATTAAACCTAATAATACTAATAATAGAATTATAAAAGGAGAAATTATTATTAGGCATTGTGAAAGACAAAATATCCATAAGTATAGAGGTCCTGGTTATCCGGGAAAAGAAAATGGGCAACTCTGTGAGCATCCAAAAGGCAGTAAGAAATTCTATAAATGGAATGCTTTTTTATGTCGTTGGGAAGATGTGTATAAAGATATTCCCCGCACAAGTCAGGAACCAGACTGGTATGATAAACTGACCAACAATGCAGCTTTTGA
>NZ_JBHULX010000030.1:208576-209658 GCF_042684685.1 Aquimarina hainanensis
ACGATCCCGGTGTAGGAAGCAGAATGGGGACTTTTAAACAAATATCAGGAAATGTAATGCAATCTATCTACAGGTTTACCTTAAACCTAAAATCAGCCATCGGGCATTATGAAAAACTAAGCAACGCTTTTGGATTTGAAAATGAAATAGAGGAAGATTCTATAATCAGTGACACTAATGATGTGTATGTGGAAGAAGAACCGAAAGTGATTATATCTATAGAAAGACTATATAGTTGGAGCGTATGGAGGGCGTATGGGAGAATTCAACAAAGTGGAATGAGTGTAAAAAAAGACACAGCTGTATATGTAACAGACTCTTTAAGGGTTCAGGAAAACATTAAAAGAAAAAATGAAGAACTTAGACAAAAGAGAAGGGATGAATTTAATAATAAACAATAAGTTATATCTTATCTTAATAGCCTTTTTAGTTAATGGATGCCATTTAGTAAGTAAAAACGGGGATGAATATTTTAAATTAGAATTGTCGAAAAATCCTAAGGTTAATTCAAAGATATATGGTGAGTTCGAATATAGTTCTCAATTAGATACATTACACCTTGGGGATAAAGATTATCGTTCGATTCGTTTGTATTTAGGAATTTTTAAAAGAGAACATACTATTCAGGAGCTTAAGACTGTTAAATTGGATACTTTTGTTCCACTGAATGATAACGAAAAAAAAATCCCTTTTTATCTAGAATTTAAAGAAAAAGGAAGCTTTATTATAGATGGTTATGTGGAAGATATTGTCTTTTTAAATAATTATTATAAAGATGGTAAAACTCGAATATTAAGTAATGAAGCGAAAGTAAAAGGCTCTGTTCAAGTGATAGATGAAAAGTAGTACTTTTGTCTTTTTTGGAAAATTAAACAGGTCAAGTATTTAGGTGTTATACTCTTTGACGGTGTTAATAAATTCATTCTAAAAATACTTATATGTAGATTATTTTAATTAGAAGATACTAGACTGCAAATGCGATAAAAAAGAAATATGAATAAGCTTTTTTTTGTAGTAGGGATTATTTTATTGGCTATAACCGGGTGCCAACAACCTAGAAAAATAACAAAATACTATGAGGA
>NZ_JBHULX010000030.1:209668-313783 GCF_042684685.1 Aquimarina hainanensis
CGATACGCTTACAGAAAGTGTAAGTATTCACTATCATTTTGATAAAAAAAGAGTACAACTTACGGATTCTATCTATTGTTTTTTTCAGATAGAGAATTCTGCCTTTAGCAAGGAAGAAGCCAAAACGGCAACAGTCAGTGTCACACTTCCTAAAGACTATACACAGGAGAATTTTACTGCCGATTTTTCTAATCGCCCTAAAAGTTCTTTCGGAACAACGGAAAAGAATGATACTACAGTAATCAATATTCCAAGTTTAGATAAGCAACAGATGATTCCTATAAAAGCGGCAGGAACTCCAAAAGAAGCCCTTCATCAAACAGTGGCTTTTTACTGGAAGCCTAAACGAATGGGCAGGGATACGATACGCGGATATGTTAGAGAAATGATTTCTTTTATAGATAAAAATGACCCTGAAAATAAAGAAGAAGATAATGTCAGGACAGAGCTAAGTAAAATTATTTACTTCGATACTCCTATTGAAGTTATAAAATAAGACTAAGGTGATGAAGAGAGGTGATGCATCCATTTAAAAAGGAACCGAAAGGGATCAACTTTCAGAAAAAGATCTCAGGGCAGTTGCTTTTCATTTTGGAATCATGCATATGGTATTAATCAGTTATCCTAATAGTTAATATGCCCTGCAATTTTTATACTCAACAATATAAATAAGGTGTTTTTTATAGTAGAGGGCATGCTACATAGAAAGTGATTTGTAATTAGACCCTGACTCTAAAGAATTGGAACTGTAGAAGATATTAATATGATCTATGTAAAAGAATAACGAAATACTACATAACTACGGACTAATATGATGGCAGGTAGTTATGTAGTAAAGTAATCAGTTTTTGTACTGAACAATTTATGGATGTTTAACCTCTTGTATAATTTTTTTGTTCAGGCGGATAAAATCTTTATTGTTAGCTTTTTCAGAGAGCATTAATCCTCGTTTAGCAGCTGTCAGGGCTTCTTTATTTTTATCTAGATCTTTTAGTATCATTGCTTCTCTTGTTACCTGAAAAAATAAGGCATCCGTAGAAGCAGTAACCTTTTGTATGTATTCCAGTGCTTTGTGGAGATCTTTTTTAGATTCATGCAGGTAGACAGCAGCATTAAAATATGCTATCGGTGCAGGACCGGTTAGTGTTTTTTTGATGGAGGTCATAATTTGTTCATGATCGTTTACCTGAATAGGGATGGTTAGTAAAGTGTATTCCCATTCTAGTAGTAAGGAGGCTCCCTGAAGTGTTATGTCCTGAAAATGAATTTCAAAAGTCTCTTTATAAGAGGTGTTTTTTTGTACAGGGAGTTCCAGTGTGAGTATAGGAGTTTGTTTTCGATAAGATGTCCAATTGCGTTTTGAATAGGGATACCAAAGCAATTGCCAGGTAGTGATTCCGGGAATACTGATTAGTGTATAACTTCCTTTCTCTAATAGATGACCGTTAATAAGAATCGTGTTGGATATGGTAAGCTTTGTTGCAGAATTAGCTCCGGTACGCCACATTTCGTTATAAGGGAGTAATCCTTTTTCACCGAAAATCGTTCGTCCTTTGGCACTGGGTCGGGAATACTCTACGGTAATATCCGTAATGCCTACAGTTTGTTTAATCATAGCTGCAGGGCTCAAGGAAGGAGTTTTTAATTGAGAATGTCCCAGAATAGGAATGATAAATATCAAAGCGAATAACGCTATTTTTAAGTATTGCGAGCTCGTAACTATATTTTCTCCATGATCAATTTTTGGAATGGAATTCGAAAATTTCTCCCAGATATGATGATAAGGAATAAAGCCATAAAAATGTACAACGGTTCTTGTAATAGTGTGAGGTTTAGAAGCAGTGCTTCCTTTTTTTACAAGGTTGTTTAATTGTCGATAGTATCTAGAAATAACAATTAAGAATAGTATATATAGAATATTAATTTTCATCGTATGTGTTTTGATTAAAATAAGCAGAGGGAGAGGTTCCCGTTAGCTTTTTAAATGATTTATTAAAGGTGGTTTTGGAATTAAAACCAGCTTCCTGAGCTAATCCAAAAAAAGTAAGTTGTTTGGCTTTTTCTGTTTTTGCCAGATTGATAAACTCTTTTATTCGGTAATAATTAACGTATTCAAAAAAATTCATGCCTATATTCTCATTGAGTAAGCGGGCTAGTTCAGGGTTGTTGATTCCCAGCATCTGAGCGACTTCGGCTTTTAATAATTTGCTGTTCAGATAGGGCTTTTTTTCCTGCATCAACGTATCTAATTCTTGTTTTAATCGCTCCATATCGGATACGGTCAATTTGGATTGCGCATATTTTTTGGAGGTAATATCTGGTACAAAATGAAAAACCTGTGGCGAAATGATACCGTAGTAATTGATAAAAAGGATAATCAGCGTAAGAATTCCCCAGATATAAGGTCGGGCATTACGCTCAATCATATCATAACCTAGTAAACTGGTAATATAGAGAATCGTCCATATAAGTAAACAAGCACCGACTACATATAAGAACCGAACAATAAAAGCGGTATGTAGCTCATAAGAAACCTCATTTCTGATGCGTTTATAAAAATCTTGTAATACCTTCCAGCTGAGGTACCAGTATATACCATTAACCAGCACTCCTATGGCATGACAGGCAAAAATAGCACGTTTGATTTCTCCTGTAGCTGCACGGGCTCTGGATATTTCATCGCTGGGTAGCATGAAATATACTAAAATAAAGAGCGAATAAGCAAGCCCGGGGATGTAATGAATCAAATCTTGCCTGGAGATTTTTCTTTTATTCAAAACAGATCGGGTAAATAAATAGACAGTAGAACCAAATAATAAAGCCGAAAACTCAGAAAAAGCGATAAGCCTGAAATTTTGATTCCATACTCCCATACTGTGTAATACTTTTCCTGATAATCCAATTAGAAGCACAAAGATGAGAAAGGCCATATACGGATTGACATTCTTTCGCTTTGCAGGCGATAGTATGTAAATAAGAAAAAAGAATAGTCCTTGCGAAAAACCAAAGTACGTAAGTTGATTCAGGATTGTTTGCATCATTTTTAGGAGCATATAGAATTAACAGTATTATTTAATAGCGAATTGGTGTACATGTCGTAAGGAATCATACATAGATAAAGAGTTGTTTTTGGCAAATTCCCTAAAATTAGATTGATGATTCCATGTGATGATATAAAGCATATCAGGGTTGTAATAATATCCTGTAGGGGATTGTCCATTTTTTAATTGTAAAATAACTTTTCCTCCGGCATTTGTCACTTTTTCTTTCCATCTTTTTAGAAAATTAATGAATTTTTTGTTGTCTTTTTTCCAAAAAGCAGTAACACTGGTATATTTTTTTGTGTTAATGCTGAATTGAATATCTTCAGGAATCTGATAATAGGTAAGACTAAAATATTGAAATATATTTCTCCGTTGTTCATGGAAGTCAGGAACACGGGATGTGATAGCAGTTAAAAAACCTTCTCTTTTTTCTTTGGTTGCCCACTTGCCAAAAATAAAACTACTGGGAGTGTGATTTCCTAATGTCAGTTCCTGTATGGCAAAACCCGGTTGCGGTTGAAAGGAGTATTCAAATGCTACGGGAAAAGCGGTTTTTCTATACCGGTCAAATAACGTATCGACAGCTGCATTCTGACGCAGCAGGATAATATCCATAATTTCTCCTTTCTTAAAGGAAAAAGATTTTGTCGACCCCTGAGCAAATAACATAGGGGTAAAGAGTAAGAAACATATATACGGGAATATTTTTTTCATAAAAATCATTTTTTTTAAAGTGAGTGACAAAAGAAAAAAACAGAACATCCTCAGACAAGAAAATAAGCAGAATAGAAGTACGCATACGGTATATGGTCCCTGTTTATAGCGGTTTTGAGATTTCTTTCCCTTAGAAAATGTTTGCGAACACACATTGTTTTTGGTAGAATATTGCGTGTATTAGTATCGAGGAGGTAGTAGTTTTTAGACAAATATGGTCAATAAGAGAATAGCAAATAGAAAGATATCACACTTCAGGATACGGAATTGTATTACGGTTTTTGAGTATCGATAAAATGATATGGTTTTAGAGAAATGGTAATTTTTGGCAAGAGGTCAAAAGTAAATAAAACAAAGAGTAAGTATATGTTATATAATTAACAAAAAAATATTAGTAATTACAGTGTTTTATTGTTAATAGTTTAATGAATAGGTATATTAGCGAGGATTTTTTATAAAAAATTCAATTTTGAATAATGAATAGCAACATTTTTATAAACAAACATAAAACACGCCATCATAAAAACAATAGGAACCATTTGGTAGGTTTTATGTGATATCTAAAGCAATATTGTAAACACATGAAAATTAAAAAAGTTTTAGTCGCCAATAGGGGTGAAATCGCGATTCGAATTTTTAGGGCTTGTACAGAGATCGGACTGGAAACCGTAGGGATTTATACCTACGAAGACCGATACTCCCTTCATCGTTACAAAGCAGATGAAGCCTATCAGATAGGAAAGGATAATGAACCGTTAAAACCTTATCTGAATATTGAAGAAATCATTAAGGTAGCCAAAAAAAATCATGTAGATGCCATTCATCCGGGATATGGATTCTTGTCGGAGAATGCAAATTTTGCACAACGCTGTCTCGATAACGGGATTATTTTTATAGGACCTGATGTATCAGTGTTACAATCGTTAGGGGATAAAATTACGGCAAAACAGGTCGCTATAGCAAATGATATTCCAATTATAGAAAGTAATAAAGAATCTCTGGATACTATCGATATTGCGATACAAGAGGCAGAACGGATAGGATACCCTGTAATGCTCAAAGCAGCTTCTGGAGGAGGAGGAAGAGGAATGCGAGTGATTAGAAAAGAAGAAGAATTGCGAAAAGCGTATCCTGAATCCAGAAGAGAAGCATTAAATGCTTTTGGAGATGATACTGTTTTTCTTGAGAAATTTGTAGAAAATCCCAAGCATATAGAGATCCAGATTGTAGCCGATCATCATGGGAATATGGTGCACCTGTTCGAACGAGACTGTTCTGTACAGAGAAGATATCAAAAAGTAATTGAATACGCACCTTCCTATGGATTAGCGACACAGATCAAAGAAGATTTATATAGATATGCTCTTGCTATCTGTAAGGCAGTGAATTATAACAATATTGGAACTGTAGAGTTTCTGGTAGATGAAGATGGAAGTATTTACTTTATAGAGGTAAATCCACGGGTACAGGTAGAACATACCGTTACTGAGATTGTAACGGGAATTGATTTGATTAAGGCCCAGATTTTTATTGCAGGAGGTTATAAATTATCAGATCAGCAGATCAAAATAGAAAATCAGGAGAGCCTGAAAACAACAGGATATGCACTACAGTGTAGAATTACAACAGAAGATCCGGAAAATGATTTCAAGCCGGACTATGGAACCATAACTACCTATAGAAGTGCGTCTGGTTTTGGAATTCGACTTGATGCCGGGAGTGTATATCAAGGAGTGACGATTTCTCCGTTTTTTGATTCAATGTTGGTAAAGGTATCTGCTAATAGTAGAACCTTAGACGGAGCTTGCAGGAAAATGAGAAGAGCGCTTTCTGAATTTAGAATTAGAGGAGTAAAAACCAATATGCCCTTTCTGGACAATATACTGAATCACGATACATTTAGAAAAGGAGCGGTAACCGTCAATTTTATTCAAAATACTAAAGAGTTATTTGCTATAAAAGAGCCTAAAAACCGGGCAACTAAATTGGCGAACTTCTTAGGCGATATAATTGTCAATGGAAACCCAGACGTAAAGAAAGTAGATCCAACTAAGAAATTTGTAATACCTAAAGTACCTGCTTTTGATACTTCATTAGAATATCCTAAAGGAACAAAGGATCTGTTGACAGAGTTAGGTCCTGAACAATTTGCACAGTGGTTAAAAAAAGAACAAAAGATTCAGTATACAGATACTACGATGCGGGATGCGCATCAGAGTTTACTGGCTACCAGAATGCGAACATTTGACATGCTAAAAGTTGCAGAAGGATATGCCAAAAACCATCCCGAAATATTCAGTATGGAAGTCTGGGGAGGAGCAACTTTTGATGTGTGTTTGCGTTTTTTGAGAGAAAACCCATGGGAACGTCTTCGCTCCTTGCGCAAAGCGATTCCTAATATTCTGCTACAAATGTTAATTAGGGGATCCAACGGGGTTGGGTATACTGCCTATCCGGATAACCTGATCGGAGCTTTTGTAGAACAATCCTGGGAAAATGGGGTCGATGTATTCCGGGTTTTTGACTCTCTCAACTGGATGGAGTCTATTGCTCCATGCATAGAACATGTACGTACCAGAACTAAAGGATTGGCAGAAGGTTCGCTGTGTTATACAGGAGATATTCTGGATACCTCCCGAACGAAGTATACATTGTCTTATTATATCCAGCTGGCAAAAGATATAGAAAATGCCGGAGCACATATTCTGGGGATAAAAGATATGGCAGGATTATTAAAACCTTATGCTGCATATGAATTGATCAGTGCTTTGAAATCAGAAATAAAAATTCCGATACACCTGCATACACATGATACTTCTTCTGTACAGTCGGCTACCTATCTCAAAGCAATAGAAGCGGGAGTTGATGTGGTTGATGTAGCATTAGGAGGGTTATCAGGTTTGACCTCACAGCCTAATTTTAATGCGGTTCATGAAATGCTAAAGTTTCACGAAAGAGAAAATCCATTGGATATTAGTAAGCTTAATGAGTATTCAAACTATTGGGAGGCTGTTAGAGAATACTATTACCCATTCGAATCCGGTCTAAAAGCTGGAACCGGGGAAGTCTATCAACATGAAATTCCGGGAGGACAATACTCGAATCTAAAACCGCAGGCAGCAGGTCTGGGATTATCAGATCGTTTTCATGAAATTACCAAAATGTATGGAGAAGTAAATGAACTATTCGGAGATATTGTCAAAGTAACTCCTAGCTCAAAAGTAGTAGGGGATATGGCGCAGTATCTGGTAAGTAATGATTTGACAATAGCAGATGTTAAGGAGCGGGGAGAAACGCTTTCTTTTCCACAGTCAGTAGTTAATTTGTTTAAAGGAGAATTAGGACAACCAGCCGGCGGATTCCCAAAAGACCTGCAGGTAGCTGTATTAAAAGATCAGCAACCATTTACCAATCGACCTAATGCCCATTTGGAGCCAATCGATTTTGAAGCTGAGTATGAGGAATTTGTAAAACTCTTCAAAAAAGGAATGGGGCGTTCGTTGGATATCACTGATTTTATTTCGTATAAATTATATCCGAAAGTTTTTACCGGAGCTTATAATCATCACCTGAAATACGGAAATGTCGTAACGATACCGACAAAAAACTTCTTTTATGGAATGAGCCCGGGAGAAGAAATTATCGTGCAGTTGGATAAAGGGAAAATACTACTGATAGAATTAATATCGGTAGGAGAAGCAAATGAAGAAGGAAAGGTAACAGTCTTTTTTAAAGTCAATGGGCAAACCCGAAATGTAGAAATTCAGGATGCTTCGATTAAAGTTGCTAAGAAAGTACATGAAAAAGCAGACAAATCTGATAGCAAACAAATTGGGGCTCCACTACAGGGATCATTATCTTCGGTACTGGTCAAAAAAGGACAAGAAGTACAGAAGAATACCCCTCTTTTTATTATCGAAGCGATGAAAATGGAAACGACAATTACAGCAAATGAAACAGGTGTTGTTGATAGTATTGTACTAAAATCAGGAACAATGGTGCAGGCAGATGATTTAGTACTGAAAATGAAGTAGGAAGGGGAGTTGTATCACAAAAAATAAAACCTGTTAGGGAATTACTGACCTGACAGGTTTTTTTATGGAGTATAAGTTTCTGTAAAGGAAAGCCAGGGATTGTGGTGGCAGTTTCTAAAAACTTTCTATTTTTACATAAAACACTAAAAATCCAAATCAACTTTGAATAGTAAACCCATACAGATAGCTCTTTTTATTATTGTAGTACTGGGCATTTTATTCGGTCTTACCTTTTTAAGTGAAAAAGGAGGGATTCAGAAAGGCATAACTGCAGAAGATGGGTTTTCTTTTTCCGGGTTCTCGATTAAGTATCCGACTGAGGAGCAATTTCTGGGACTCGAAGTAGATTCAACCATCACGAAAGAAGAAGTCTTGGAAGTAACCCAAACAGTTACCCCTGTAGCCGATGAGGTTACAGACGAACCAGAAGGCTTGTCTATGGCATTTATGAAGAACGATAGTCTGCAACGTCCCGATTTTTCAAAGATTGATACTACTAAAATTGTACGGATTCAATATCCTCCTGATAGTCTTGATTTGATAGGTACCTTACAGAAAAAAATAGCATCAGGTGCTTGTCGAATTATTCATTATGGAGATTCTCAGATAGAAGGAGATCGGATTTCAGCTTATCTAAGAAACCGCTTGCAAGGAATTTATGGAGGCGGAGGTCCTGGTTTTATACCGATTAAACAGGTATATGATCAGGTGAGTGCCGTAGTAATTCCCAGTGATAACTGGAAACGATATGCCTTGTTTGATCCGACACAATCGAAATTCCCGCATAGGAAATATGGAGCTTATATGTCGGTGTCTCGTTTTACAGAATACCGGGACCCTAAAAAAGATAGTACGATTGTAGATTCATTACCACTAACCAAAGCGACCATTACGATTGGTAAATCTAAGAAAACATATTTTAAGTTCAGACGATTTAACTCCATAGGACTTCACTATGGAAATGCGACAACTCCCATACAAATAAAAGTGTATAATGACGGAGCATTATTGCAGCAAGGAACATTGATAGCAGATGAGAACTATCATATATATACTATTAAAACAGCAGTAGCACCTACAAATCTTACAATAGAGCTGGAAGGAAGAGAAAGTGCTGATTTTTATGGAGTCACCCTGGATGCACCTTCGGGGGTACAGATTGATAATGTAGCCATGAGAGGAGCTTCAGGAACGGTATTTACTACGTCTAATGCAGCTTCATATGCGCGAATGGCTCGTGTATTAAAACCTAAAATAGTGATTATGCAGTATGGAGGGAATACCATGCCATATCTAAAGGATTCTACCAAAGTCGATAATTATGCCAAAAGGATTTTAGGACAGATCAACTGGATTCGAAGACGAACAAAAAATGTGAGTTTTATCTTTATTGGTCCGACAGATATGTGCCTTCCTGTTAATGGAAAAATGGAGACCTATCCGCTGTTACCATACCTAAACCAAAAGTTAATGGAAACCTGTACACAGAACAATGTTGCATATTGGAGTATGTACGATGCTATGGGAGGAAAAGGATCTATGAAATTTTGGGTAGAAGAAAAACTAACAGGAAGTGATTATATGCACTTTACGCATAAAGGAACAAAAATTATATCTGAGCTGTTTTTTACAGCCTTATACCTGGATTTAATGGAAAAAAAGGAGAATGTTCCGGAGCTATAATGAAATGATTTTTAGTAATTGGTATACCCCTTGCAATAGTACAAACCAACAATTAACATTAGATACGTGAATTTTAGAAACCTACTTATTATGATTTTGATGTATAGTATCCCTGCCTTATCTCAGGAGTATATGCTGGATACGATACAAGATGATTATCCCTTTATAAACTGGGAGGCGAATAGCCTGAAGTTTGCAGAGGAATCCCCTGCTTTTCAGAAACTATACCAAAAACTACAAACGATTGCGGAAGGAAAGAAAGAAGATGTACATATTTTTCATATCGGAGGTTCCCACATTCAGGCAGATATTTACTCTAACAGAGTACGCTCATATTTACAGCGGATGAATCCAACAGCCAAGGGACAACGAGGATTTTTATTCCCGTACCGAATGGCTAGAACTAATAACCCTTCGAATTATAAAGTAACCTTTGATGGAGCGTGGAAAGGGTATCGATGTTCTATTCGTAAAGATAGTATCGCCTGGGGATTATCAGGAGTTACTGCAGTTTTTAAAGATTCGGTTTCGAATATAAAAGTAAAAGCTAATCATAATAATTACCACAATAATATGTATGATTTTAACGCCATGCGGGTGTTTTATGATGCCTGGGATGGAGATGATTATGATATCAGTTTTAAAAATGATTCACTGGTAGTAGGAGTAGAAGAGAATAAAGAAGCTCATTTTATACAATTTCAATTTAATAAAACACTAGAGGAAGTTGAGTTTTGTATACAACGTAAAGATAGTACAGCTACCTCGGAATTTTTAATGATGGGTATCGAATTAATGAATGATAATAACGGGATTGAGTATACGTCTATAGGAGTTAATGGAGGGAGTTTTGCATACTATGACAGATGCAGGTATTTTCAGGAGCAGTTATCTCTGTATTCTCCCGATCTGTTTATTATATCGATTGGTACGAATGATACCTATACAACAGATTTTAAGCCAGAAGAGTTTAGAACTTATTACAAGAATATGATTGAAAATATTCAGAAAGTGAATCCTGATTGTGCGGTTTTACTAACGGTACCAAATGATTCCTATTATAAGAAACAGTATGCAAACCCTAATACGAAGGTAGCCAGAGACGTGATTTATGAATTGGCGAAAGAATACAAAATGGCTGTTTGGGATTTTTATGAGATTATGGGAGGGTTTAATGCTTCTATGAAGTGGTACCGTCATAAACTCATGCCCAGAGATCGGGTACATTTTACAGTAAAAGGGTATCGTATCAAAGCGGATTTAATGGTGCAGGCACTAGCTGATTCCTGGGAAAAAAGCTTAGGACTGACACCAAATAGTATTCTGAATCAGATTATTAATGAATAGATTAAAAAATATATTTTCTTTTTCAGAGGACTTCCCTCTGATCTTTACACAGGCAGATTTCTGGATCTTTTTTGCTGTTATCTATTTTGTATATGCGCTACTTTATAAAAACAAGCATGTCCGAAGCGCCTACCTCTTTGCCATTAGTTTACTGTTTTACTACAAAACGAGCGGTTTTTTTATAGGAATCCTTCTGTTTAGTACCATTAATGACTTTTTTCTGGGGAAAGCCATTTATAAGAGCACTTCTGATATAAAAAAGAAGTTGCTGGTAACGATAAGTGTGGTGATCAACCTGGGGACTCTATGTTACTTTAAATATGCGTATTTCTTTACGGATTCATACAATGCAATATTCGATACGGATTATAAGGTGTTTAATTACCTGGCACACTGGTCGAATAGCTGGGCACAAATGGATTATTTTACAGTCGATTCTATTATTCTGCCCGTAGGGATTTCGTTTTATACATTTCAGACCATTAGTTATAGTGTCGATATTTATAGAAAGCAATTAAAACCTCTGGATTCTATTATAGATTTTGGCTTTTTTGTCAGCTTTTTTCCGCAATTGGTGGCAGGTCCTATCGTTAGGGCTTCTGACTTTGTTCCTCAGATCAGGAAAAAAATTGAGATTAGCAGAGAACAGTTTGGATCTGCATCTTTTATGATTCTCAAAGGGTTGATAAAGAAAATGCTTTTTGCAGATTATATAGCCATGAATTTTATGGATCGTGTTTTTGATATTCCCGAGATGTTTTCAGGTTTCACCAATATTATGGCATTGTTTGGGTATTCACTACAGATCTACGGGGATTTTTCCGGATATACAGATATTGCGATAGGATTAGCACTACTCTTGGGGTATCAATTACCTAAAAATTTTAATTCACCCTATAAAGCAATTCATTGTGGGGATTTCTGGAAACGGTGGCATATTTCTTTATCAAGTTGGTTAAAAGACTATCTGTATATTCCCATAGGAGGAAATCGTAACGGGAGTTTGTTTTCCTATATTTTTGTGATGGCATTTACATTTTTAGGGGTCTATGCAGCGTTTAGAAATTATGCAATAGCACTACTGAGTATTTCATTGATAGGAGCATTGTTAATCATTACGTTGTTTTCATCAAAACTAGCCAAACATTTTAATACGAATGTCAATATTTTGATCACTATGTTGATCGGGGGATTATGGCATGGGGCTTCCTGGAAGTTTGTTGTTTGGGGAGGTCTTAATGGAATTGGGATCGTATTTTATAAATACTGGAGAAAAATAAGTCCATATGAATCCTCTACAGCCTGGTATACGATGATATGGAAAATCGGAATTACATTTTTGTTTATTACGTTTACACGTATCTATTTTAGAGGAAATAGCATGGAACATATTGCGCAGTTCTACCATCAGGTAATGACGAATATGGATTGGGGGAATGCATTGGCTGTTTTATGGGAATATAGAATGGTATTTTTTATTATGTTATTGGGCTATATCACTCATTGGCTACCATATGCTGCAAAAGATAAAATAGAAAACCTATTTATAAATAGTCATATTGTTGTAAAAGGAGGTATTGCCGTTATTGTCGGAATTATTTGTTATCAGACATATGCGGCGGATTTTCAGCCCTTCATTTATTTTCAATTCTAAAAAAAAGTAACCTGTATCCAGCTCTCTAGCATAAAGAGATCGATAAAGGTTACTTTGGCATAATTCTCAATCCGAAGTTAGTATAGGGATGCGTATAAATGCTCCCCTTTTTTACTTTACTTGGTAAACGTAGAGAATATGTTTTTATTTTGTGTAATTTGTTGTCAATATGAATGTTACGGTTTATGCGTAATTTAATTATAGTGTTAATATATGTTTATACATACACATCCATATGAACCTTTTATTCCAGAAGGAACTACTAAGTTGATCGTAGGGACATTACCGCCTCCACGGTTCACCACTGGTGATTTGAATGATAAAGATGTGGATTTTTGTTATGGGAGTAGTAATGGGCTGTTGTGGCCGGTACTGGATCGAATTTTTCAGTTGGGATTGCGATATGAAACAACAGAAGCGGCAGCTATGCAGCGCAAGCAATTTTTACTTTCCAAAAATATTGGGGTATGTGATATCGTACAAAGTTGTAAACGGGATAAAGTTGATGCATCTGATCTAGGAATGCAGGAAGTAATCCTACGTGATCTAATTGGATATCTGAAAAAACACAAGACGATTGATACCTTGATTTTTACAGGAGGAAATAGTAAAAACGGACCGGAATATTTTTTTAGGAAACATTTAAAAACATATGGAATTCCTTTAACAGTGGTTTCTGATATTGTGCCGAGAATTCACCGTTTTCAATTAGGAAGAGCCTCAAAAAAACAGGGAAACAATAGATATATTAAAACGGTATCCCTAACAGCGCCTTCAGGTGCAGCAAATCGATCTATTGGAAGTCTGCCTCTGTATAAGATGCTTAAAAAAGAAAATCCGAATTTTAATACACTTGATTTTAGAGTAATGCAATACAGGGAGTTTTTTTAAGATATTGTCAAATAGTTTTACCATAAAAAAGTATAGTTACAAAGATTTTTCCCTTGTTGTTTTAGCTCTAAAAAAAGAAATGAATCTAAGGGTTTTGTTATTAGTTGTTTATGTTTTTTTAGCACCATGATAAAACTGCTGCAAAACTAATATTTGGAAAAACCCCTAAACAGCACATTTTTTTCACTTATTTTTATATAGAACTTTTCAATTAGAGATGTTACTTTTTACGAAGTCTTCCTTTATAATTTTGCCCCTTCAAAAAAAGTAACATTTAAAATAATCTCATTTGGAAAAAAAATTACTTCTACTATTAATTGTATGTATAGGTATTCGATCGATTGCCCAGGAAGCAAAAAGATATACGGTAAGCGCTAATGGGGGTGCATTCCCCATAACCATCGCTAATAAGAAATACATACTTCATCAAAGTATAGGACAATCAGGAAACCTGGGAACAGCATCATCAGCAGACTTAATATTCCGACAAGGATATATTCAGCCAGAAAATATGTATATGAATCTGGTATCTTTTCCAGATCCGAAGTTTCCCAAAGCAAACGTATATCCAAATACGTTTGATAATAAACTATTTATAGATATAAAAGACAAAGAGAGAATCCCTGTGTTGATTATAATATCTGAGATTTCAGGAAAACGGGTGTATAAAAAACAAAAGACTTCCGGGGGGATAATTACCCTTGATACTTCATTTTTATCTGGAGGGAATTATGTATTGCAACTGTTTTATAAAAATGTCGCCTCCAGTCATATTGTAATTAAGAAAAAATAATTTTCAACTTTTATTCGATAATCGAGCTATAAATGCTCCGGGACTTATCTCGGAATCTAATTCATTTTCAGCTTAATACCTCGTAGATGTACTCCGAGGACAACTTACTTTAACCCCTCTGTTTTATGAAAAAAAAATACTATTATCTTTTCTTTTTTTGTCTATTTATTTCTTCGAAAATTAGTAGCCAAAATAGATTTAATTCGACATTTCTAGGTCAAAATTTTTATATGGAAACCGGTTCCTCCGTAGCAACTTTTGAGTTTAAAAATTCTATGGGAACATCATTGGACAATTTATTGCCAAAAACGAACACCTATATAGCTATTGGGTATAAACATTCTTTTATGACAAACGCTATAAGAAGTTATAAGAAGTCTAGCTTTTTTGATAAAGGAGTTAATATTGTATTTGGGGTTAGTTATACCCCTTATGGAGCATCAGGAAGTGATACAAACAACAGTTTTGAATGGGATGTTAACTACCTGGGAGCAAATCTGGGAGTGGAATACGGTGTTTTTTCAGTTAATGATTTTACTTTTTATATAAAAGCAGCTACTTCGTTTGAATACCTCCTTAATGGAACACAGCGAATCAATAATCAAGTGTTTAATGTATTTAGAGAGGAAGAGTTTAAAAGTTTAGCTGTATTCATACGAACAGGTGTAGGGATAAACTATCCTATTTCCAATAAATCTAACCTGTTTGCTCAATATACCTATGGAAAAAGCTTCGCTCTGAAAGATAGAGGGAGCAGTAGTGATGAGCAACTACACATAAAGAATCATATGATCGGTATAGGAATTACCATCAATATTCTGAAATACTAATTAATTAGGCTTTTTCCTTTTAACTATTTATATGCTATTATGAAAAAAAATATTCTTTTTATACTTTTTTGTTTTCTTATTTGTCAGGTGTTTTCCCAAACAGATGGATTTACATATCAGGCAGTGATTCTAAATTCAACTCCGCAGGAATTGCCGGGAAAAGATAATGTTAGTTCCAGTAATGTATTATCTAATAAAAGTATTACGGTTCGTTTTTCTATTATTTCTGAACAGGTAGAAACCCTTTATCAGGAAACACAGCAAACGATGACAGACCCTTACGGAATGATTCACTTGACGGTAGGGCAGGGAATACCAACCATTGGGACGTTTGAAGCAATTCATTGGGATGGCAGTGATAAAAATCTCAAAGTAGAAATTAATGTGGATGGGAGTTTTAAAGAATTAAGTAATCAACCTTTATTCTTTATTCCTTATGAGTTTCATAGAGATATTACAGCTACAGGTAATCTTTCGGTTGATGGAACTTTTTTATTGGGAAGTGATCTGACTGTTGATGGTTCTACACAATTGAATAATACGCTTACAGTAGAAGAAGCTGTTACTTTACGTAATTCTTTATCGGTAACGAATCAGAGTCCTGTAGATTTATCAGGGGACTTGACTGTTGATGGTCATACACAATTGAATAATACACTTACAGTAGGTGATGCTACTACTTTGCATAATTCTTTATCGGTAACGAATCAGAGCCCTGTGGACTTATCAGGGGACTTGACTGTTGATGGTCATACACAATTGAATAATACGCTTACAGTAGGTGATGCTACTACTTTGCATAATTCTTTATCGGTAACGAATCAAAGTCCTGTGGACTTGTCAGGAGACCTGACTGTTGATGGTCATACGCAATTGAATAATACGCTTATAGTAGAAGAGGCTACTACTTTGCATAATTCTTTATCGGTAACGAATCAGAGTCCTGTAGACTTGTCAGGAGACCTGACTGTTGACGGTCATACGCAATTGAATAATACACTTACAGTAGAAGAGGCTACTACTTTGCATAATTCTTTATCGGTAACGAATCAGAGTCCTGTGGACTTATCAGGAGACCTGACTGTTGACGGTCATACGCAATTGAATAATACACTTACAGTAGAAGAGGCTACTACTTTGCATAATTCTTTATCGGTAACGAATCAGAGTCCTGTAGACTTGTCAGGAGACCTGACTGTTGACGGTCATACGCAATTGAATAATACACTTACAGTAGAAGAGGCTACTACTTTGCATAATTCTTTATCGGTAACGAATCAGAGTCCTGTAGACTTGTCAGGAGACCTGACTGTTGACGGTCATACGCAATTGAATAATACACTTACAGTAGAAGAGGCTACTACTTTGCATAATTCTTTATCGGTAACGAATCAAAGTCCTGTAGACTTATCAGGCAGCCTACTCGTCGAAGGACAAACGACGATTAATGATATCCTAAATGCAAATGGACAGGTCACCATTAATGCATCAGGATTAACAGGAGGAGAAGAAAATTATAATGCATACCCACTACGGGTCGAAGGAGGAGACCAGGGAATCGTCATAAAGGTCACTAATACAACTCCTGATAATAGTAATGATTTTATTACTTTTCTTGATAGTAATGATGAAGCAAGAGGAAGGATAGAAGGGCAGACGCAAGGAGAATTATCAAATGATCCAGAATATGCATATGAGATTGCTGCTTTTATTGCAGAAGCAGCCATAGCAGGAGCAGCTGTTGGGCTTGCAGCTATTCCAGACCCAATTCCAGATGCAAGTGAAATAGCGATTGCTTCAGCGGATCTAGCTGGGATTTTAGCCAATAGAGTAGCTTATGAGAGTTTTACAAGAACAAGTATTGGAGTAACCTATGAATCTGGAGCTGCTGATTATGCCGAATGGCTGGAGCGTATGGAAAATTCAGAGAAGATGAACCCGGGGGATATTGTAGGAGTGATTGGAGGAAAAATAACTAAAAACACTGAAACAACCAATCATTACTTAGTGATTTCTACCAATCCGGCGATGTTGGGAAATATGCCGGAAACGAATAGAGAAGCTGCTTATGAAAAAGTAGCATTTTTAGGGCAGATTCCTGTAAAAGTACGCGGAAAGGTTCAAATAGGGGATTTTATTATTCCTTCTGGATTCAATGACGGGACCGGAAAAGCGGTTTCTCCGGATGCAATGCAGGCAGAAACCTATGATCAGGTAGTAGGAATTGCATGGAGTAGTTCAAAAAACAATACCCTTTCTTATATTAATATGGCAATAGGGTTAAATAATAAGGATATCATTCCTTTAGTAATCAAACAACAGCAACGGATACAACAGCTAGAAACTTCATTAGCTTCATTAGACCAGAGAATTTCTCTTCTCGAAGAACACCTTAGTATACCAAAAACTGAAGAAATTCCTGTGGTAGATATAGAAGCGGTAACTACAGAACCAACTATCAGAACAGCAGAGATTCCCGATTTTGATAGGGCGTTCTTTGAAAAACAATTAATGAAATCCGAAAAGATTATGAAATCCAGAGGGATTGATATTGAAAAAGTTCCTTTTCTTAAAAAGATTTATGGAGATGAGAAGGCAAGGAAAGCCTTTATTGAACAAATAGAAAAGGAATATGAAGTGATGATGGAGATGGAGTAGAAGCATAAAAAAGTAACCTTCATTTTTGAAGGTTACTTTTTATCTCATAGATAGAGAGATACCCCCAGAGCTTCTGATTCGACAATGGATTGATTATGTATAGAATGGTTGGGGGTCGTGATTTCTGATTACATTTTTGAATGCAAGCCAATTGTATTTCCTTCTGTATCTTGTATTAAAGAGATGAAACCAAATTCTCCGATAGATGTTTTGGATTGGATGATTTTTCCTCCGGCATTTTCAACTCTGGTTTCTTCTGTAATGCAATCTTCAGAAGAAAAATAGACAACAGTATTATTGTTATTTGCTACATGTGTTTCTTTTTCGACCAAAGCTCCTGTAGCGTTTACTCCGTTATTATCAAAAGGAAAAGTGGCTTGTTTCCCCCATTCCAAAGGCAAATCAACCAAGGAAATAGTAAAAACAGTTTCATAAAATTTTTTGGCACGTTCTAAGTCTGCTACGTGAATATCAAACCAACAAACAGGATTAATACTTTTCATCTCTTTTTTTATTTTAAGTTTGATGGCAAAATTGCAAAGCAATTAGTTTTTAAAATTGTAAAAATGGGACAAGGCTATTTTTGCGAATCAAAAATTAATGACATTTTTAAACTATTACCATAAAACTCTTTGGGGGTTACCCCTGTAAATTCTTTAAAATCTTTTATAAAGTGAGCTTGGTCAAAGTAGCTGTTTTCAAGAGCTACTTGGGTTAGTTTTGTTTCTTTTTTGTGTAAAAGTGTTTTTAAGGTTGCTTGTAACCGAACAATTTTAGAGAGTTGCTTTGGGCTTAAACCAACTGATGAAGAAAATTTTCGAGATAGGATTCTTCGGTTTAGATTGCGTTGTTTGGAAAGTTCATGTATAGAAATGTGACCATTAGTTGTTGCGATCGTTTCGATAGCGGCTTTCACAATTCGATCGGCGACTTCTTCCGTGTTTAATTGGGTACGTAAAAAAGACTCAATATGATGTATTCTTTCAGAGTTGCTACTTGCAGTTAATATATCGTTTTCAATTTCCATTCCCTTTTCTCCAAACAATTTGTGTAATGGAACAGCTGTGTTTTCCATTTGATGTATCGGAATACTGGTAAATGGGAGAAAACCATTAGGATGAAAACGGACGATAAACGTTCCTGTGATTCCTGTAGGTTCTACGATATAGGGTTGTGTAAGTTGCCCTATAAGAAAACATCTGGGGAGTAAAAAACTGTTCCCGGTTTTTGGGTGGTGTTTATACAGATCCCCAAAGTGAAAAATCAATTTCATGGTTCCATCAGGGATAATCGTATTTTTTGTTGGAGTAAGGTCTTGCGAACTTTCTAAGGTCCAGTAAGACATTACAAAATCGACTAAATCGCTGCTGGGACTATGTATTGTTGGCTTCATTTTATTCTGGGGATAGGATCTTTCTTAATCTAGTATCCACCTGACTTATATTTAATCCAATATTCATATCAGGATGATACAATAATCGAATCACATCTTTATCAATAGGAGCATATTCGGTAGTAGTTGTCCATGCAGACTGAAAAATACTTTCCATATATTTTGGAGAATCTCTAGCCAGCCCCAGAGATTGAGTTAATTCTTCACGTAATAAGTGTTTTTGAGCAGTAGTATCTGCTCGTTCGATATCGACATACATGTGCCCAGAAGTAAGTTGATTTTGATTATTCCAAAATACGGAAAATAAGCCCCAGTTAGAAGCAACTAAATTAGATTGACTCGGAAATAAGCTCGCGTATGTGTCTCCGGAACCAAAAAAGATATAATAATTAGATTGTAACGAATCATTCACAATGTTCATGCTGAAACCATCGGTGGCTAATTCATTTATTTCTCCTTTTACAGTTTCTAGTTCATTTAATATTTCAGAAGTAGGGTTCCCTCCAATATAGATGTTTAATTCATTTTCCCATTTTCGTGTTATCTTACTCGCATTCCCAAATTCAAACCCTAGTGCAATACTTTTAAAATAATCGATAAGACTTACTTCATATTCACTTAATGTTGATTTTGGAATGGTGATGTCTTCATCATCATTAGAACATGAAGATACCAGTACTAGTGTTATAAGCAACAATAAAAATCGATTTGCCATATTTTCTTGAATTTACAGTTCATATTTAGTAATCTCGAAATAAGATATTTTTATGGTGTATGCTTTGTCTCTATAGTTAAAAAAAAGACGATAGGGAATGCATTTTTACAAATTTAATATTTTCCTGAACAGGATATACAGATCGAAGTATATCTAAAGAAAATTATAAGGTGTAAAAGGCTATGATGAAAGGTTATATATACCCCCCTCCGGATGATTTACTAATTTTAGCGATATCATCCGAAGAGAGAAATAATTTTGAACCAAGTTTACTTTCTGTTGGTTCGTGTACAGTTTCAAGAGCGTACAATCGTTAATGTTATCAGACAGGAGCTATTTTATATTAATTTTCTACCTGTTGAGGTATAATACCTGCTACAAATTGATCAATAGCTTGTACCCCATGTTTATTGAGATGTTTAATAAAAGCAGAACCGATAATAGCACCTTTAGTCATAGCGGTAGCCTGTGTGAATGTTTCTTGGTTACTGATTCCAAAACCGACAATTTGAGGATTTTTTAATTGCAGATTTTTTACACGTGTAAAATAGGTTTTTTGTTCAGTTCCAAAGGAGTTTTTAGCTCCGGTGGTACTGGCTGAACTAACCATATAGATAAAACCATTAGAAACACTATCGATAAATCGAATGCGTTCATCAGAGGTTTGAGGTGTTATTAAAAATACATTGACCAGTCCATATTTCTCAAAAATCTCTTGATAATGTTCGTGATATTCTGCTACGGGAAGATCCGGGATAATTAATCCATCGATTCCAATATCAGCACATTTAGCACAGAAAGCCTCTACTCCATATTGGAGCATAGGGTTAAAATATCCCATGATGATTAATGGGATTTTTACGGATTGGCGAATGTCCTGTAATTGATTAAACAAAAGCTCTGTAGTCATTCCGTTTTTTAAAGCCTGGGTAGAACTCTCCTGGATAGTTGGTCCATCGGCAAGCGGATCGCTAAAAGGTAATCCGATTTCTATCATATCAACTCCGTTTTTTTCTAGTTCCCGGATGATGGTAGTGGTATCATTAATTGCAGGAAAGCCTGCTGTAAAATAAACAGATAATATCTTTTTGTCTTCGCTTAGTTTTTGTTGAATACGGTTCATGTTATTAGCGTATTTTTGAATCTTTGGTAAAAGATGATGATTATAATTGAAAGTAATCGATATAGGTATTTAGATCTTTATCTCCTCGTCCTGATAAGTTGACAACAACGATATCTTCCGGAGTGAATGTTCGTTTTTCAAAAATTGCCAGCGCATGCGAAGATTCTATTGCAGGGATAATTCCTTCTAGTTTACAGAGTTCCAGACCTGCTTTCATTGCATCCTCATCGGTAATAGAAATAAACTCTCCTCTCCCTGTACGGAACAAGTTCGCGTGCATAGGACCAACCCCTGGATAATCCAGTCCGGCTGAGATGGAATAGGGTTCTGTGATTTGTCCATCAGGAGTTTGCATTAACAAGGTTTTACTACCGTGGATAATTCCTTCTTTTCCCAATGCAGAAGTTGCAGCACTTTCTCCTGTATCAATTCCTTTTCCGGCAGCTTCTACAGCTATAATCCCTACATCAGGTTGATTGAGGTAATGATAAAAAGCCCCAGCTGCATTACTTCCTCCTCCAACACAAGCAACAACATAATCAGGATTTTCTCTTCCTTCTTTTTCTTGTAATTGAGATTTGATTTCTTCTGATATTACGGACTGGAATCGGGCTACCATATCCGGATAAGGATGTGGTCCTACCACAGAACCTATAATATAATGCGTATCTACCGGGTTATTGATCCAATCCCTGATAGCTTCATTGGTTGCATCTTTTAAGGTTCGGCTTCCTGACATGGCAGGAATAACAGTTGCCCCCAACATTTTCATACGGGCTACATTAGGAGCCTGGCGCTGGATATCAATGGCTCCCATATAAACAACGCACTCAATTCCCATCAAGGCGCACACGGTAGCTGTGGCAACACCATGCTGTCCAGCTCCAGTTTCTGCGATAATTCTATTTTTCCCCAGTTTTTTAGCCATTAGGATTTGCCCAATGGTGTTATTGACCTTATGGGCTCCGGTATGATTCAGATCTTCTCTTTTTAGGTAGATATTGGTCGTGTATTTTTCCGAAAGACGTTTTGCATAGTAGAGAGGAGTGGGGCGCCCTACATAATCTCTCAATAATTGATCGAATTCTTCCCGGAAAGAAGGTTCGTTCATAATTTGTATATATTGTTGGCGTAGTTCTTCTACGTTAGGATATAACATTTCGGGGATATAAGCTCCTCCAAAATCTCCGTAATATCCTTTTTCGTCTGCTTGATAACTGATCATGTTTTTAGTTTTAACGGTTTTTAGATGTGGTGTTAGAAGGGGATGTGATTTTTTTGATTTCGGTTATAAATTCAGCAACTAGTGCGTGGTCTTTGATTCCCGGTTGTATTTCGAACTTACTGTTGACATCCAATGCGTGTAACAAAGCAGCCTGTGGCTCTCTTAAAAAATCTTTGATAGCAGAGATTTCCATAATTCCAATACCTCCACTTAATATAAATGGAATGGAAGCAGTATATCCTTTTAAAACATTCCAGTCAAAGGTGTACCCGTTACCTCCTTTTTCTTTGCCCTTGGTGTCAAATAGAAAATAGTCCACACTCTTTTCATAAGGAGTCAGCACACTAAAATCAAATTGATCCTTGATAGAAAACACCTTGAATATTTCGATTGTAGGGTGATGTTCTTTGAGTTGATGACAGAGTACCGGACTTTCTGTTCCGTGAAGCTGAACTGCTTGAAAATCAAATTGCTTGATTTTATCGAGAATAAAAGCAATTGGAGCATCTACAAAGACTCCTGTTTTTTTTATAGATTTTGGTATTTCGGGAATGGAGCCTGTAAAATTTCTCGGAGATTTTTCATAAAAGATAAATCCGAGATAAGCAGGGGCTAATTGAGCCACTTCTTTTATGTTTTCAGGGGTTGTCATCCCGCAGACCTTAATATTCATTGTTGTAACTCATTTATGAAATTCACAGCACTATCTCCCGGAACTTCTGTTTTCATAAAGTTTTCTCCAATTAAAAATCCTTTATATCCATAGGGTTGCAATTCTTTTATAGCCTCAATGGTACTGATACCACTTTCTGATACTTTTACGAAGTCATCAGGGATCGCAGTACTCAATTCTTTACTTACCTGAATACTGACATCGAAGGTTTTTAAGTTTCTGTTATTGACTCCCAGCATATCTATAGAAGGCATGATGGATTTTTCTAATTCTTCGCTATTGTGAACCTCCAATAAGACATCGAGATCCAGACTTTTGGCTAGTTGAGATAAAGAGGTAATCTCTTCCCGGGTTAATACAGCTGCAATTAATAAGATAACATCAGCTCCATAGGCTTTAGCTTCGATTACCTGATAGGGATCAATGATAAACTCTTTGCGTAACAAAGGAATATCAGTAGTTGCTCTGGCAAGTAATAAGTCATCTAATGATCCTCCAAAGTATTTTCCATCGGTAAGAACAGACATTCCACAAGCTCCTGCGATGGTATATCCATTAGCTACGTCCTGAACACTTACTTTTTGATTAATAACAGCCTTAGATGGAGACCTTCTTTTATGTTCTGCTATAATCCCGGTAGAGCTGTTTTTTAAAGCAATAGCCAGCGAGTTGCCAGGACGATCAAACAGTACGGATTGTTCTAACTGTGATACGGGAATGATTTCTTTTTTTAAGCGCACTTCGATACGCTTATCAGCAATTATTTTGTCTAATATATTCATAGATGATAAATTATGCGATCACACTGCTTAGTTCTTGTACTTTTCGTAATGCCTGTAACCCTTTTCCGGATTGTAAGGATTCTTTAGCTTTTTCGAAACCTTCGAGAGGGCTACTATTTTCCACAGTAGCAATTGCCATTCCTGCATTGGCACATACAACGTTGTTTTGCGCTTCAGTTCCTTTTCCTTCTAAAATATTCATAAAGATATTAGCAGATGCTTCGATAGATTCTCCTCCCTGTATTTCTGTTTGTGATAAGGTATGTACTCCAAAGTCTTTAGGACTGAGCATCCCCTCGGTACGATTAGAAATTGTTTTGGTACTTCCGGTTAATGATATTTCATCATATCCATCCAATGCATGAATGATGGTAAAGTTTTTATCGGTATTCTGATAGAGATACCCGTACATTCTGGCGAGTTCTAGGTTAAAAACTCCTACAATTTGATTTTTAGGAAATGCAGGATTAACCATTGGTCCTAACATATTAAAAAATGTTTTTACTCCCAGTTCTCTTCTGATTGGTGCTACATTTTTCATAGCGGGGTGGAATAGGGGAGCGTGTAACACACAGATACCTGCTTCGTCAATACTACGCTTTAAAAAATCCTTGTCATTACTGAATTTTATTCCCAGATGCTCCATTACATTGGAACTTCCGCATTTAGAAGAAACTCCATAATTGCCATGTTTGGTGACCTTGATCCCCGCTCCAGCCGCTACAAAAGAAGAAAGTGTAGAGATATTGAAGGTGTCTTTTCCGTCTCCTCCGGTTCCACAGAGATCAATAGGATTGTATTCGCTGAGGTCTACGGCAATGCATAGCTCCAGAAGTGCGTCCCTAAAGCCTTCAAGTTCTTCGATGGTAATACTTCTCATCATATATACCGTGAGAAAGGCAGCGATTTGACTTTGATTATAAAGTCCCTGAGAGATATTAACCAACACATTTTTAGCCTCTTCTTTGCTAATGGTTTCATGGTTGATTAAGCGATTTAATATCTTTTTCATGAGTGAATATTTTTTGTTGATATCAGGGAATCTACCTGATAATCATATTTTTGTGTTGCAACATTCTTGTGCTAGTTATTCATTTTTTATTTGATACTTCCTGTATTTTTACAGTGATAGTATTGTGTAAAAACATTAATTGTTAACCCAGTTTTGCAGCATTTTTTTTCCATCAGGAGTCAGGACAGACTCTGGATGAAATTGAACACCTCTAACATCGAGTTCTTTATGACGTAGAGACATGATTTGCCCGTTTTCATCGTATGAAGTGGCTTCTAAACATGCGGGTAAATTTTTATCTGTAACAACCCAGGAATGGTATCTTCCTACTTCAAAAGAGGTTTCTAATCCCTGAAACAACACTTCATCATCTACGGATACTGTTACGGGAGTCGCAACACCATGGTATACTTGATCCAGGTTAGTAAGTGCTCCTCCAAATACTTCTCCGATAGCTTGCTGTCCTAAGCATACTCCAAAGATACTTTTGGTATCGGCATATTTTTCGATAATTTTTTTTAGTAAGCCTGCTTCATCCGGAATACCTGGACCGGGAGATAACAATATTTTTTGATAAGGGGCTATTTCTTCAAGTGCTAACTGATCATTTCGTTTTACTGTGACTTCACATCCAAGGTCTTCCAGGTAATGAACAAGGTTATAGACAAAGGAGTCGTAATTGTCGATGACTAATATCTTTTGCATGTTATTTCTTTTTTGTGTTCAAAGGTTGTGCTTGATTATATGCTTTCTGCGAGTTTTAATGCTTTTGTCAAAGCACCAAGTTTATTATAGACTTCTTGTAGTTCACTTTCTTCGTTGGATTCATTTACTAATCCGGCTCCTGCCTGCCAGTGAAGCTTATGGTTTTTACTTAAAAAGGTTCGGATCATAATGGCGTGATTAAAGTTTCCTGAGAAGTCCATAAATCCTATAGCACCTCCGTAAAAGTCGCGATTAACGGTTTCATATTTTTCAATCAATTGCATAGCTCTGTGTTTCGGAGCACCACTGAGTGTTCCTGCCGGAAAGGTATCTGCTACGACTTGCATAGTGGTTGTATCAGCATGTTTTTTTCCAGTTACTTTGCTCACTAAGTGGATCACATGCGAATAGAACTGGACTTCTCTGTAGGTTTCTACGGTAACATTATTTCCATTTCTACTCAGGTCATTTCTGGCTAGATCTACAAGCATAACGTGTTCTGCGTTTTCTTTTTCGTCAGCAGCTAGTTTTTTTGCTAATTCAGCATCTTGCTCATCATTTCCAGTTCGTTTAAAAGTTCCTGCTATTGGGTGAATTTCGGCGATATCGTCTTTAACAACTAATTGTGCTTCGGGAGAACTCCCGAAAATTTTAAAATCACCATAATCAAAGTAGAACAAGTATGGAGAAGGATTTACACTTCGCAATGCTCTATATACATTAAATTCATCTCCTTTGAATTCTTGTGTAAAACGTTTGGATAATACCAATTGGAATACATCTCCGCGCTGACAGTGTTTTTTAGCCAGGGCTACATGTTTTTTGTACTCCTCATCATTTAGATTAGAGACGGTTTCTCCCTGAGTAGTAAAATTATAGGATGCGAAATTCTTAACCTGGAGAAGGGATTCGATTTCGGCAATATTACTATCAGTATGATAGCAATGAGAGAAGATATATGCTTCATTATTAAAGTGATTGATGGCTATAATGTTTTGATATACATTATAGATCATATCAGGGATTTCGAGAGAACCTTCCTTTTTGGTAATCGATATATTTTCGAAATAGCGAACAGCATCATAAGAAATATATCCAAAAAGACCATTATTTATGAATTTAAAATCACTTTCAGAAACCTCAAAATTGTTTCCAAACTGCTCTATAAGTTGAGGAACATTTGTAGTTTCTGTTATCGGTAATTCTTTGGTGGTTTTATCAGGGAATGATTGGTAGATGGTTTCATTTTCTATTTTAATAGAGGCAATTGGATTAAAGCAGATATATGAAAAACTATTCTCAGTTCCCCTGTAATCACTACTTTCCAGCAATAAACTATTAGGGAACCGGTCTCTGATTTTTAAATAAACACTTACTGGGGTTATGGTATCAGCCAGAATTTGCTTGTAATCAGTTATTAATTTATACATAATTTATTTTTTTGTCAGAATAATATTGTTCCTCGATCATCGAGTTTTTTTGGAATTAAAAAACTATTTTTTATTTAGATATAGCCAATAAAAAAAGGCTTGTCGTGATTGACAAGCCTTTTTATTATTGTTACTTAACTTTAGGGTATAGGGCTATCTCACGACATTTTCGTTTTGATAACTCCACCACCACTTATTTGTTAAAATTATTTTCATTTCTAAATTTGTTCCGCCAAATATATGAAAATATTATAATTAGAAAAAAAATAAATTATATTTTTAAGCTAATCGCTAATTCGAATTTGTCGTGTATTGCTTTGTCTCCTAGATTATCAAAGAAACTTCCTGATCCGTATTTAATATCGTATTTTGTTCTATCTACAGCCAGATTAGATGTAGCAGTTGATCCATTAACGACCAGATCAAAAGTTACAGGGTTTGTTTTTCCCTTGATTGTCAGATCTGCAGTAACGGTGTACTTATCTCCTTTTTTAGTAGCATTTTTGATAACTAATGTAGCTGTTTTATGAGTAGTGATTCCAAAGAAATCATCAGAAGATAAGTGTCCCTCTAGATCTTCTTTTCCTTTTCCTGCTTTTAAGTCAGTTACGGCAAGACTACTCATATCTACAGTAAATTCTCCTCCGGTTAATTCATTGTTTTTGAATTGAAGGAATCCTTTAGAGAAGGAAAGAGTTCCTGTATGTGATCCTGTTACTTTTTTTCCTGTCCATATAATGGAACTCTCAGTAGTATTAATCGTTTTTTTCTGAGCAAAAGAAATTGATGTAATGCTTATCGCAAGGATCAAGGTTAGTGTTCTTAATTTGTTTTTCATTTTTGCAAATTTTAATTGAATATTTATAGTTATTGAGTTTTTAATTTATCTAATAAAAGATTTAGGGTTTCTTGTTCTTTTTTAGTCAACTTACTCGTTAGTCGTTTTTCTGTGGCAATTATTATAGGGTGTATAATTTCCAAAAGAGAAAGCCCTTCTCTGGTGATGGTAATCTCTATTTTTCTTCTGTTAGTAGGACACGTTATTCGGGTTACTAGTCCTTTTGTTACAAGTTTATCAATAAGTCTTGTCGTATTAGACATTTTGCTGATCATTCGCTCTTGTATGGTTGAGAGGTTTGCAGCCTTTCCATTTTGCCCTTTTAGTATACGCAGTACATTAAATTGCTGAATAGAAATATCGAAGGCTTTTAAGGTATTGCTGATATTTTCATTTGCCCAGTTTCCTGTATATAAAAGATTGACAATTACTTTTTGTTCGATAGGGAATTCCCCTTTGACTTTTAATAGTTCTTCGATTTTCACTTGTATGTACGATATTTGTATATACAAATGTATAACTTTTTGATAATACAGATATTAATTCTTTGTTAAAGTTGAAGGCAAGACCAGCTTAAATAGTAATATTGTCCCATTGAATTATTATTTTTTATGTAGGAAACTATATACCAGGTTTATTCCATGTGTTGTTTGTATGCGATGAAAATAATTTTGATAAAGACAGGAGTCTTAGTATCTCACGCAGTGAATAAAGGACTTCAATAAATTGCTTTTAGCATTATAAATGTGATTAATAGAGATTGTACGTATAATTATATGAAGAGGAGCGTATTACTTATTGCGATAATACTATTGTTTTCCGGATGTAAAGGAGAACAACAATTGACTATGACTCCTAAAGAAGTGCTTGTCAAAGGAGGAGTAGAGATCCCTATATATGATTTTAAGAGTTTTGAATCGTTATTGCATATTGATGATGGAAAAGTAAGATTGATTAATTTTTGGGCAACATGGTGTAAACCATGTATAGCTGAGCTCCCTTATTTTGAATTGATTAATAGTGAGTATAAAGAAAAAGGGGTAGAGGTATTATTAGTAAGTTTGGATTTACCAACAGATGTAGAATCTAAGCTGATTCCTTTTTTGAAAAAACAACAGATAAAAAGTAAAGTGGTATTACTTGATGATCCGGATGCCAATACCTGGATTCCGAAGGTCAGTGAGGAATGGTCAGGTTCTATTCCTGCAACAATCATTTATAAGGGGAAGACGCGTTATTTTTATGAACGGTCTTTTACTTATAACGAGTTAAAAACAGAATTGAGAAAAATGATGTAGTAAATATAGGATATACTGTATTTTAAACATTATATTAACCAAAAAAAGCATTGATATGAAAACACTTAAGTTTCTTGTGGTTGTTGCAGCAATTATTGCAATTGGTGCCTTTGCTTGGGGAAAGGTACAAAAAAGACAAAATAAAAGAGGATACACAGTAGGGGATGTAGCTACTGATTTTAGTTTAAAGAATATTGATGATTCAATGGTCTCTTTACAAGATTATAAAGAAGCAAAGGGCTTTATTGTCATTTTTACGTGTAATCACTGTCCGTATTCAGTGGCTTATGAAGATCGAATTATAGCATTGGATGGAAAGTTTAAAGAAAAAGGATACCCGGTGATTGCTATTAATCCTAATAATTCCAAAGCATACCCTGAGGATAGTTTCGAAAATATGAAAATAAGAGCAAAAGAAAAAGGGTTTACTTTTCCTTATTTATATGATAACGGACAACAAATTTATCCTCTTTATGGAGCTAAGAAAACACCTCATGTATACGTTTTGCAAAAAACGGCTAAAGGAAATATTGTTCAATACATAGGAGCTATTGATAATAACTATAAAGATGCCTCATTGGCAAATGAGAAGTACGTCGAAGACGCAATTACAGCTTTGCTCAAAGGAGAGGAAATAAAAATAAAAACTACAAAAGCAATTGGTTGTAGTATAAAAGTATGATATGGGACGATAAAGTTTTAAAATAACAAATCGACTGTAGTATATTTGTATAGTAATAAATTTATAGTAAATTAAAATTAAATAGAATGGCAGATTATACACAAGAAGAATGGCAGGAAGGTATCGCTACCGATACAGATGTTGTAATCTTGGATGTAAGAACAGAAGATGAGGTGGAGGAAGGACATATTCCAAATATGATTAATATTGATATTAGACAAGGACAAGGATTTTTGGATGAAATCGAAAAACTGGATAAATCCAAAAAGTATTACGTTTATTGTCGTTCCGGAGCTCGAAGCGCACAAGCATGTGCATTAATGAATCAAATGGGATTTGAAACTACGTACAATCTTCTAGGAGGTTTTATGGAGTGGGAAGGAGAAATTGTAGAAGAGTAGTTATATTGGCTTTTTTAATAAATCATACCTACCTTTCCTAAATTTAATTTAGTCCCTATGAACCTTAGATTTTTTCCTACTATATTGTTGTGCCTCTTATTGGTAAATTGTAATACTACACCTCAGAAAGATACTGCAGTTATAAAAGTAATCTCTGTTGAAGAAATGACCTCTTTATTAGAAGCAGAAAAAGTACAGTTAATAGATGTTAGAACTCCGAGAGAATATGCCTCTGGACATATAGAAGGAGCTATTAATATTGATGTTAATGATAAGGATTTTGAGAAAAAAATTCAGCAAATTGATAAATCAAAACCCGTAGCTGTATATTGTAAACGAGGAAGAAGAAGTAATAAGTGTGCTACGTATATGGAAAAAGCTGGTTATACTAAAGTGTATGATCTGAAAGGTGGATTAACTAAATGGACATACGAAGGGAAACCAGTTCTGATGAAAGAATAAAAAGATAAGTGCTGTAAATAATACAGATAGTCAATAAAAAAACACAGCCTAGAAGCTGTGTTTTTTATTTTTTTAATTATTATGTGTATATTTACGTAACTGATTACGTAAATATATTTATACTATGAATTTTTTTGAAAGAGTAGGTAAAATGGCATTAGGAACAAGGTTGAGGATGCTAAGCGAGCTTTTGATGGATGATGCAAAACTGGTTTATGATATGTATGGGGTTTCTCTAAAACCAAAATGGTTTCCTGTTTTTTATGTTATTTCTCAGGAAGAGAGTGTATCAATAACAGAAATAGCCAAAGAAATAGGACATTCTCACCCTTCTGTTAGTAAGACCGTAAAGGAAATGATCAAAGAGGGGATCCTAAAAGAAAAAAAAGATCAGGAAGATGGAAGGCGAACTATTTTACTGTTGTCAGAAAAAGGAAAAGAAATAGCTATAACAATTAAGGATCAGTATATAGATGTAGAGAATGCAGTAGAGGAAATGCTAAAAGATACCAGACATAATATCTGGAAGGCTATTGAGGAATTAGAATATTTAGTAGAACAACAATCAATGGTATCAAGAGTCATGAAACAAAAGAAAATCAGGGAATCAAAAAATGTAAAGATCATTCCGTATGAGGGGAAGTATAAAGAAGATTTCAAGGCACTTAATAAATCCTGGATAGAGAAATATTTCAAAATGGAGGAGATGGATTATAAGTCTCTGGATAATCCAGAGTCGTATATATTGAATAGGGGAGGAGCTATTTTAGTTGCATTGTATAAAGACAAGCCTGTAGGAGTTTGCGCGTTGATAAAGCCAGATGATGAATATTATGATTTTGAATTGGCCAAAATGGCAGTATCTTCTGAAGTACAGGGGATGGGAATTGGTAAGTTATTAGGGCAAGCTGTTATAGAACATGCAAAGTCACTGGGAGCTAAAAAAATATATTTAGAGAGTAATACAGTTCTAAAAGCAGCTATTTCCTTGTATCAAAAATTAAACTTTAAGAAAATACCAGGGAGAGTAACTCCTTATGAACGGAGTAATATCCAAATGGAGTTAGAGATAACTTAAAATGGTTCTAATAGGAACCACTTTAAGTTATTATTTTTTTTAATGATTGTATTTGTTTAGAAATTTACTGCTGTTAGACATTTCTAGTCGAGAACCAGTATTCCCTTTTACAGACCATTCTACAGCATATATATCAGCTGCAGTAGAAAAAACAGCATATATAATAGTTTCTCCACTTTTCTTTTCAATAAAAGAAATTCTGCGCTTCGTTCCTTCATTTATTTGCTCTCCTACCCAAGGATTATAGATATTAGAACAAGCTAGATCAATTGTATTCCCCTGATGGGTTACATAGGCTTTTTCTAATGTATAAGTAGGTTCACTTCCTTTTAAAAGTTCTTTAGCTGTAATATCTAGCTTTTCTCCTTTATACTTCTTTCGTATTAAAAAAAGAGTCATGTCCTTATGTGTCACTTTTAGCGTGTCAGAAGGATTACTAATACGTTTGGTAACGGGGGCATTCATGTTATTTTTCGCATTTCCTTGATAGGATAGGAAAAATGTAGCGATAACTAAGATAGATAGGTATTTCATATCATTTTGTTTTGTTCGGGGGTTTCTATAGTTCTTATGCTTTGAATTCTCTTTATTATTAAAAAAGAAAGCTTTTGCATAAGTTTTAACAGAACTAAAATAAAAAATAAAAATTAAAACGAGGCTAAAAAGGAGCTTTGTCTATTATATATTGAGTTAATTGGTGTTGTCTACGCTTAATTTAATAATCAATTTATCAGAAATAATAAAGTCTCTTAATTGGATAATATATCCATTACAATCATAACTGTCGTATCTTTCTTCCTCGGTGAGACCATCTTCTTCTTTTGTTTTTCCTTGTATTCCGTGAACAGATAACTCAGTAAATTCAAAAAAAGAATCAGCTTCTATTAATAAATGAATTCTGGATTGAATAGGTTCTCCATCTTTTTTCCGTTTATGGGAAACTCCCATAAACTTGATTGAAAAACAATCAGGAAAGATCGCTTTTTCCAATAAGTCGAGAGAGGTCACCTCACAGTATACAGCAGTTGATTCTGTTGATTTAATGAGATGGTTGTTCTTTTGACTATAAAGGGTTAACGAAGTCAATACAACTGAAAAAAACAACAAAACACGAATGTTTTTTAATGTAGTATCGGGAGCTTTCTTTTTCAATGATATACTTTCTCAGGTTAATGTTTCCTAGTACTGCAAAAGAACTAAAATATATACATTTTTACTATTTAATCAGAGGCTTTATTTTCACGGATCATTTTTATAGAGAACCAACCCAGAATAAGAATGATACCTCCCATTATACTCCATAACCATAATTTGTTTTGGAATAGAGGAGTAGCGGTTGTCGTCGTTGATCGCGGGATTTTTTTCTCTTCATTTGCAGTGATGGAAACTAAAGAGTCCGGAATAGTGTGTTTAAATTGCAAAATATCATACCGTGGAGCTGCTATTTTTGTATTTCCGTAGACGAGATAATAGTTCGCCTCTTTATCATAAGCAGGAAATCTCGGGATTATTTCATGGTGATATCCTTGGGCAATTATTTTAGCAATTGTTATCGGCGTATTATCATGATTGTTAATAGTAATTCTTATTTTTTGAGTGGTGACAGAGGGAAAAGAGAAACGGTTTGGCTCTACAGAGCTTAATGTTCCTGTCTGTATATTCTTAAAATTATATATATAGCCTTTTTCTGTTTGCACACTATCTGCCAAATAGGCTATAGTAATTGGTCTGTAGTAATCCAATGTATCTTTTATTGCTATACTTAGTAGGCTGACAGGAAGAGGTTTTTGTAACGATAGAAGTGCTGTAGTCGTTTTTGAAGAAGCATGTTCACTAATCTTGATTGAGGAGATAGCAAAAGTGTCATAAATAGCTTTCTTCTCTCTACTGCTCAAAACTGTTGCTTCCTTTAGTATGGGTTTTTCTTTGCTGGCAATTTTTAATCGTAAAAAAGTAAAATTGACAGGAGGGAAAGTAAGCGTAGAGAAGTGGTAATTTGTTTGTTCATTTTTTATAGATACAATTCTATAATCTTCAAGAATAGAAAACCATTCGTTTTGATCATGACTTCCTTCCAAAACTACTTTCCAGTCATAGTTTACTTGTCGAAAGGACAATTGAATTTGATTACTTTGTTGCTTGTTGGGTGTTTTTATTGTAATGTAATGATTATTTCCTTGACTTACAGTGTTTAAGGTAGAAGAAGGCAAGGTTTGGATTGTTGTTTTTCTTTTGGCAATTTTTGTGATATAAGGGATTTCTGTTGTATCTGTATTTTTAAGAACTTTATATATTCTAATATCAGACAAATCCTTTTTTGTTTTTGCAAAAATATCATCAGGAATTTTTAGTGTATGCCAGGTGTCATTTATTCCATTTAATGTTCTCGAATATTCAAAAGACTCCATTTGTGCTTTCCCTGAAAAAGGAAGAAGCGCAGTAATAATTAGTGAAATAAAAACTGAATTAATCTTCATTTTCTTCGGATATAATGTGTTTGTATTTATTGTATAAGAAAGAAATAATGAGCAATAGAATTCCCAGAGAGACAAAGACAATTGTTTTGGCGATGGTTCCCAGGTGTGAGATGTCATATAGAAATAGTTTGATGAGTGTAATCCCAAATAATACGATAGCTCCAATACGGAGGTGTTTTTTCTTTTTCCAAATTCCCAGCGTTATGAGAAATAGTGAATAAATCCCCCATAAAATACTCAGTCCTAATTTATAAGATTGCTCTGCAGATGACATATCCAGCCAATGAATAAGTTCACTGCTAGCAACCCAAATAATCACAAAATGAATAAAAAGCTCTGTTAAAGGGCGTAGGAATCCGATATTGAATTCAGAGATCAAATGTTGTGTTTGTTTGTATAGCGCATATATTGCTCCTCCAAGGATAACAAGAGCGATGTATCGAATCAATATAGTGAAGTAACTAATAGTGTAATACTCCGAGATCTCTTTATTCAGATAGCTTTCTCGTAATTCACTAATAGTATACAGTCCTATTGTCAAAAATAGGAAAATACATAACCCATTAAAAAGGGTGTTTACAATAGAGAGATACTTATTCTTTATTATATAGGTATTTAATAAAGAAAGCAGGGATATAAAGATGAGAGAATATAAAATACTCCAAATATTTTTAAATAAAATAAGGGTTTCATTGGTTTTATACAGATCCCCTTTATGAATATGAGAATCTTGATATAATTGATCCCAATATGCATTGATTTCTAATAAGAATGAATTGTAGCAAATAATAATGAGGATCGCAGGGATTAAAAAGGAAGCAATTTTAGGGATTAGGCTTCCTTTTTTTAAAGGTGATGTATCGTTTTTGTATTGGTCTAAGAATGATATAAATCCATAACCAGCCATACAGATAATTGCCGTTAGGAAACAACTGTTCAGAATAGGAGTAATTTTCTTTTCTGGAGCGTGTAAAGAATAATGACCATAGAAATTCCCCCAATCATGAAGTAAACTAAAGAAACCAATCAACATGAGGATATATGATAAGATTTCATAAAAAGAAATCTGTTTTGTTCTTCCAATCCAGAAAAGTAAAGCAGCTTCAGTAATCCATAATAATGTTACCCAGTTTCCATCGAGTTGTACAGGTATGGCAATTGTGATAAAAACCAAAACAAGACCTAAGACAAAATATAGTAAGCTTTTGTTTCCTAGTTTGAGTCTATGGATAATAACTCCAGGGATAAAGTGTAAAACAGCATTTCCTAAGGTAAAAAGTCCTAATAAATGTTTCCCGGTAGGATGATCAACCAGGATAGCATATCCTACTCCGTAGAATATAAAGGAATTGAGAAAAGGAAGAATAGCATCTCTGTTTTTATAGACTTCTTTTTGTAAGAGTTTATATCCGAGAAAAGTAGTGTAGAAAATAACAAAAAATAGCAACGCAAAAATAAGGGCGATACTGAAATTTTTTTCTACTGAGAATTCGCTTATATGCCAACTGAGGTAAATTAACCAGGTAAAACCAAAAGAAACATAATAAAGTGGTTTCCAGTATTTCTTAAAAGAGATTATGAGAATACCTATATTGACAATCGCCATATAACTAAACAAAATTTCTACCTTACCAGATCCGTCACTAAGAAGAAAAGGAACCGCATATGCTCCTACTAATCCAATATGCGCAATAAGTTGTTTGTTATATTGAATAGCAGTAATAACAGCAAAGGCAGTAAAAATAAGCATCAATATAAAAGCTAAAATCTGAGGAAATAATTGATACAAATCATAGGCAGCATAGGTGATAAAATAAAGAACAGCAATGGCTCCACTGACTAAAACTGCACTATAATTTTTATATTTTTTCTTTAATTTGATTCCAAAGAAGAGCAATCCCGCACCAGCAAGATATCCTAATATGATTCGGGTTATCGGATTGATCAGGTTATTTTCAATAGAATACTTTGCTCCGATACCTACTCCGATAATGGTAATTAAAATACCGATTTTACTAATGAGGTTTTCGCCTATGAATTTTTCAAGATTAGATTTCTTTTTTACCCGGGGAGTTTTTCTAATTGTATGAGGAGTAGCAGGTTGTTGCTGTATTTGTTTTTTAGGAGGTGTTTCCGTTTTTGCAGGAGTAGTGCGTATACTTTGTGTAGTATGCGTACTTTTGGGTTCTTTCTGAACAGCTGATTTTAATTCTTTTAATTCATCTCTGAGCTGAATAATTTCCTTAGTAAAAACCTGATGTTTTTTTATGAGTGCATTCATCTTTTCAGAAAGAATGGCTATTTTCTCTTGATTTGTATTCATAGTATATCCGCTTGAGAAGTTATAGAGGGTTTATAGCTATATACAATATACATAAATACTTCTTATCTCATGAATAGTACTCACAAGGTAAGATGTTAATGTCTCAAAGCTTTCCTTAATATGTAATACGTTTTATTTCGAATAGATCTCCTTTTGCTAATTAATCGGAGTTGACATTGATAAAAAACTACATTTTCTAAATACCTATTTATAGATATTCCCGGTTAACTTCTCTTATTTTGGTAAAGATGATGAATTTTATAAAGAATCATTACCCTGTTTATAGGGAAAAGTAATAAATACTATTATCCTTTTTGTTGTTGTATTTTGCTTTGTAACATCTTTATTTCATCGCGTAATCTGGCAGCAGTCAAAAAGTCTAATTCTTTGGCAGCTTTTTCCATTTCTTTTCGGACTTCTCTGATTCTGCTTTCTAATTGATCAACCGTGAAATAAGCAACTTCTTCTTCAGCTGCCTGTAAGCTAGGGGCTCTTTCAATAGTATATGAGTCCTCCTTTTTTCCAACTAAGGCGCTGTCTTTGGATTTTTTTATTGCCTTAGGTGTAATTCCGTTCTCTGTATTGTATGCAATTTGTTTGCTTCTTCTGTAATTGGTTTCATCAATTGTTTTTTGCATACTGTCAGTGATTTTATCAGCATACATAATGGCTTTTCCATTGATATTTCGAGCAGCTCTCCCTACTGTTTGCGTCAGCGATCGAGTACTTCGTAAAAAACCTTCTTTGTCTGCATCTAAAATTGCAACTAGAGAAACTTCCGGAAGGTCTAATCCTTCTCGTAATAAGTTTACACCAATAAGTACATCAAAAATTCCTTTGCGCAGATCCTGCATAATCTCTACACGTTCTAAGGTGTCCACATCACTATGGATATAACGACAACGGATATCGATTCTAGATAGATATTTTGTGAGTTCTTCTGCCATTCTCTTGGTCAATGTAGTTACCAGTACTCGTTCGTCTTTGTCGATTCTTTTTTGCATTTCTTCAATCAGATCATCAATCTGGTTGAGGCTGGGGCGTACTTCTATTTCAGGGTCTAATAAACCTGTAGGTCTTATAAGCTGTTCTATATAGATTCCTTCTGTTTTCTGTAATTCATAATCGGCAGGAGTAGCACTTACATAGATTACCTGATTTTGTAAAGATTCAAATTCCTCGAATTTTAGTGGACGATTATCCATTGCTGCGGGAAGGCGGAATCCGTATTCTACTAGGTTTTCTTTTCTCGAGCGATCTCCTCCATACATGGCATGCACCTGTGATACAGTAACATGACTTTCATCGATAACCATCAGGTAATCATCCGGGAAATAATCTAGCAGGCAGAAAGGCCTGGTACCGGGATCTCTCCCGTCCAGATAGCGGGAATAATTTTCAATCCCTGAACAGTATCCCAATTCACGGATCATTTCCAGATCAAAATTAGTACGTTCTTCCAATCTTTTTGCTTCCAGAGGTTTTCCTATTTCTTGAAAATAAGACACCTGTTTTCCTAAGTCCAGGCTAATTTGTGTAATAGCATTGTTCAGAACATCCGGAGAGGTAACAAACATATTAGCTGGATAGATGGTCAACCGATCGTATTTTTCGATAATCTCATTTGTTTTGACATCAAAAGCTTCAATTTCTTCGATTTCATCTCCAAAAAAATGAATTCTAAAAGCATCATCTGCATATCCAGGATAGATGTCGACAGTATCTCCTTTAATTCTGAAATTACCTCTGAGGAATTCCGCTTCTGTTCTGGAGTATAAACTTTGAACCAAGCGGTGTAATAGTTTTGTTCTTGAGATTTCCTGTCCTTGCTGTAAACTAATAACATTTTTTTGAAACTCAATAGGGTTTCCGATTCCATATAAGCAGGAAACAGAAGCTACAACAAGTACATCTCGTCGTCCAGAAAGTAAGGAAGAGGTAGTACTTAATCGCAATTTTTCTATTTCATCATTGATAGATAAATCCTTTTCGATATAGGTGCCGGAGGTAGGAATATATGCTTCCGGTTGATAGTAATCATAGTATGAGACGAAGTATTCTACCGCATTATCAGGGAAAAACTGTTTAAACTCTGAATACAACTGGGCAGCAAGAGTTTTGTTATGTGCTAATACCAGTGTTGGTCGTTGCACTTCTGCAATAACATTAGCGGTAGTAAATGTCTTTCCGGAACCGGTCACTCCGAGTAAAGTATGATACTTTTCTCCAGATTCAATACCGGTGACTAATTGCTTTATTGCTTGTGGTTGATCTCCTGTGGGGTTAAATTCTGATTGCAGTGAAAACTTCATGAATCGCTCTTTCTTTTTGGCTAAATATACATAGAAAACGAATATAGATTAGTGAGTTTTTATTCGTTTTTTTAATGTTCAGGACAGAATGTTGTTTTCAGTCAAAAAAGAATTACAATTTTTATAATTGCAGGGATTACCATAAGTCGTTATTTATCGGATCAGCGAAAAACTTCCTGTAATTACTCTTCCGTCATCTAATTTGGTTTTGAACCAATACTCACTGGAGGGAAGTGTTTTTCCTCCATAAGTTCCATCCCAGCCATTTCCTCCGGGGCGTATTTGTTTTAAGAGTTTTCCATGACGGTTAAATATAAAAATCAAAGCGTTGGATGTAAATTCATCAGAAACCCCTTCCATAGTCCACTTATCATGAAAGCCATCCCCGTTCGGTGTAAAATATGAGGGAAAGCCCACAACTGCTATTTTTTGTTTGGTAACAGGGAGACAACCATTTTTATCGCGAACCAATACGGTATGAATTCCAGAGGGGACATTTGTAAACAGAGGATCATCCTGATATGTTGCGATATTGTCCGTTCCCAGGATTGCATATTCGTAATTCCCTTTGCCTTCAGCAAAAACAAGAACAGTGTTATTGGTTTGTGCGTCTTTGATTTCTATGGATTGAATTGTAGCTGTATTGGAGGGGATTACAATGACGGTCCTTTCTTTAGAACATCCTGTAGTATTATTTGTCACAGTCACTCGGTAGCTCCCGGCATTTGTTACTGCTATGGTTTCGGTTGTTTCTCCTGTAGACCAGTTATAGGAATAATTTGTAGTAAGTTCTCCAGGGGCTAAACCCGCTCCAACCTGTATGTTTATTTGGTGATCACAAAGAAAAAAATCTTCTTCAGCTGTAATGTCCGGCAGAGGATATAATTGCAAGGAGACTCGATTAATTCCATAACATTGGTTTCTGTTATCTTCTATTCTTGCATAAATAGTTTCACCTTCAATCGTCAATGGACTTTCGTTAATGAATGTTGTTATTTCATTGATCTCAGCTAATGCTTCTTCATGGGTTTCATAATATTTTACAGTAAGGTTAGGGCTACTAATTCCATTTAGAATTAAGCTATTCGCCTCTGAAAGTATGAATTCTTTATAGCCATCTTCAATTCCATCGTCATCACAGTTTTCTAAGATCACATCATTAGCAGAGGTGTTACTAACTTCCAGGTTTAAAGTAGCTATTCTGTAGCATTCGGTATGGGTATCGATTACTCGTACAAAAAGTTGTTGATTGGGAGAAGTATTGGTATAGGTGATAGGGTTGCTAATGGGAAAAGTTCCTGAAATTGCAGCTGTGGCACTTGTATAGAATTCAGCTCTTCGGTTTTCGGTAGTGCCGGCTAGTTGTTCTAAGGCTTGATTTAAATTAAAAACAGAAGTAGTAGCATCACTGGTAGTATCATTACATTGAACTAATTTTTCATTTGTGATAGTAGGTAATGCATTCACGACAAGATTAAAGGATACTGTACTATAGCAGATACTGTTTGTTTTGTTTTCTACCCGGGCATAGATCCTTTGAGGGTTTACTGTATTCGTATAAGAAACAGTTTTGTCAATAGGAGCTGTATTAGTATCAGCATCTGTCTCATCTAAGTGGTATGTTATTGTATATTCAGAAGGAGAAAGGTTGTTGAGAATTTCTTGATCTTTGTTTTGTAAAATAAAAGAAGCAATTCCATTTGTATCATTCCCATCGGTGGTATCATCACAGATTTCATAAGCATCAGGTGTTGTTATAGCAGGTCCTTCTGTTGTTGTAAGTGTAAAACTATCCAGGATAAAACAATTGGTGATGGTGTTTTCTATACGAATGTAAATCGTTTCTATGGTTTGTTGACTAAGATAAGGGCTTGAAAGTGGGTTTTCTCCCAGACTGGCATCTTGTTCCGAATTGTGATATGTAATAGCAGTATTAGATTGAGATCCTAAAATAATAGCGGTATTTTGTTCTAGATTATAATGGGTCATACCATCTGTAGTGTCTCCTGTAACATCACATTCGGTAAGGTTTATAGCTGTAGAGTTTGTTGTTTGATTCGTTGGAGCATCCGGGAAGGTGGCGGTACCGGTAAATTCGATATCAAATCCTCCGTTTTGAGAAAAGTTATCGACAAGAATGTAATATTCTTCCCCTGCCTGAGCATCAATAGATTTTACAAATCCATTCCCTTGTCCACCAGGTCCTTCGGTAAGGTCATTTTCAGAATCTGATAATCCTGTTCTGGTTGATATTCCTGCTGCTGTTGGATTGGAGGACGAACACCTGATAGAACTTCCTAATGCATCACAGGTTACATTAGGACCATATACTGCAAAATCATAATCCTCATCAGGATTAGAGGATTCTGGAGTAATAACAAACGCTAGAGTTCCTGCCTGAACAATATTTACTTTTAACCAAAGACTTTGACTTTCATTAAAAGAACAAGCAGGAGGGTTGCTGTTTGGAGAGGCAAAATCATTTATCCCTGTACCATTAGAATTGAGCTCCAGGTTAATATTACCACATACGATTACTGAATTGACACAATCTGTCGGTCTGTTTTGAGAAAATCCGTGAAATGAACATATAAGTGTAAGGAGAAGTGTAAAAGGGTAAAAGAATTTCATGGTTATATAAATAGATCATTGCTACTGTATGGGGTTACTAAGTGACATTAAAAAACGGAACTCATATTTTCAAGGAGGGGTTGATGAGAGTTTTACTTTTTGTCATAGTATAAAAATAAAAGTAATCTGATGTTTATGATTTTTTTGTGAATATACTCAAAATTATGGTTTTACAGTAGAGATAGAAAAAAGAGACACTAAAAATTATACCTTTATAGTGTCTCTTTTTTTACCCGATAAACGAGATGTGTATGCTTGTAATGCCTACCAGGAAATAAATGTTTATTTCCTATATAGCGTATTTATCCCGAAGTTTTTTTGATGTTTTCTTCCTTATAAATCTCTTCTTTTTAGGAGTTGGTAAGAAAGAAAAACAAACAAACTAGTCCATCCCAATACAATAAGACATTGATACCAATGTACAGAATAGTCTTTAGATAGTTCGGTTCCAAGCTGATTAGCTGCGGATTGTATGAAATTAAGTCTGCTAAACGGTTCGATAATCAGATTACTCATTGATTCCAGTGGAAAAAATTGAACAATTTTTTCAGCGATGTCTTGTCCTTTGAAAACTTTAAATTTTAGAATAAGAAAAGTAATATTTTCCAATCCCCACCATATAAATAAGAAACCAAGGGCAAAAGCAGATCTTTTTATTAATATTCCGAGAAACATACAGAAAGCAAAGAAACCAGTTAGTTTTAGAAAATAAGCTATGATATATTGTAAGTATTGCTGATCCTTAAATATAGCATAAGGCTCCAGGAAATCAGAAAATGAGAGTCCCAGAATCATTGTCAGAATAATGAGGAAAATGGTGGATATAGTAGAAAATGCCATTACTGTAAGAAACTTAGAAGCTATAAACTCTTTTTTACTCAATCCATCAATGAGATTTTGCTTTAAAGTTCGGTTACTATATTCATTTGCCATCATAGAGACAATCACAATTGCCAGGAATAATTTAGCCCATGCTGCGATATAGGTGTTAAAATGCCAGATATACGGGAAGTTAAATATTCCCTGATCGGCAATTCTGAATTTAGAACCAGCGAAATTGAATTCTATAGAAGCAATTAAAGCTATGAATGAGATAAGTACAAAATAAGCAATGGAAATCACCTTAGATGCTTTACTATATCTCAATTTGTGAAATTCTATGGTTAGTAATCGTAGCATCTGTATTTTATTTTAGGTTATTAGTAAGTTGTAAAAATTGTTCTTCCAGGCTTTCTTTCTTCTTCTCTAAATGTGTAAGTGTAATTCCCGAAGTATAGAGCTGTTCATTGAGGTGAGCAGCTTCGACTGTTGTATTGAGATGGGCAGTAATTTTACCATTTAATTCAGTTATTTTATGAAAGCTTTGGTGATTGAGCAGCCAGTTTTTTAATTTCTCATTATCAGTGGCTTGCAGTAAGAAATACCCATGACTATTATTCATCTGATCGACCGGACCGGAATATAGCTTAACCCCTCTTCTAATGATAACAACATGATTACATACTTTCTCTACTTCATCTAATAAGTGAGAAGCCAGTAATATAGTTGTTCCCTGAGAGGCAATTACCTTGATAATTTCTCTGATTTGATGAATCCCTTGTGGATCAAGCCCGTTAGTAGGTTCATCAAGGATGAGTATTTCAGGATCATTTAACAAGGCTGATGCAATGGCTAGTCGTTGTTTCATTCCTAGAGAAAAGGTTCTGAACTTACTGTTTTTACGCTCTAGCAATCCTACTATTTTTAACTTCTCATCTATTTTTTGCGAAGAAACTCCTTTGATTTTACATACAAGATGAAGATTCTGGGCAGCAGTCATATAAGGATAAAAATTAGGGCGCTCAATGATGGCTCCTACTTTTTTTAATGCGTTATGAGTTGAGGTACTTCCGTCAAACCAGGTGAAATTACCTGATGTTTTGTTTACAACATTGAGGATGATACCAAGAGTTGTAGATTTACCACTCCCATTTGGTCCCAAAATACCATAAACATTTCCCTTCTGGATAGTAAAGGATAAATTATCTACAGCAGTAAGGTTTCCAAAATTTTTGGTAAGGTTGTTTATACTGAGTATGGTTTCCAAATTGATGATTTTTTTGATAGGTTATATAAAACTAGACGAGGGACTCTCTTTTTTGTTACAGGAAGCAGGTGGATGTTAGATTTTGTATAGAGTTTTTTTATATAATTTAGAAATAAAAAGTAAGTTTTTTAGGATGCATATTAATTTCTTATATTGAGCGTATTGGTATTAATGTCAATAGAGAAATATAGCCCAAATATGGATGAAGAATTAATGTCCCGAAAGAAACCTACCTATCCGATTAATACAGCATTGGATCAGTACCTCAAAGAATGTAATAGAACGATTAAAATTCCGGTTTTCTATGATGATCTTTTGCGATTTTCAGGCTCTGTTGTTGTTTATGATAGTAATGATGAAGATACATTATGGGTTCGGGTATATTATGATGAGCACGAACGACCAGAGATTGAAAGTAGCTTAAAAAAAGTATATACGATCCTGCATTCGGATGGAAATGAAGATGCGATTGAGTTTTTGAACATTGATGCAATTGATTATTGCACTTTTGGTAATTCTAAGCCATTTAGGGTTAAGGTCAGGAATATATTGAATGACAACTATACGTACATTTATGTCAAAAAAGCGGATGCTTCCAGGATATATGGTCTGGAGTTAGAGCATATGTTCTCTCCTAATCGCATTAATTTTTTGGTGTATAAAAATACTTTGATAGAAGAACACATCGCCGGGGTTCCCGGAGATGTATTTATCAGAGATTTTTTGCCAGATCTGAGCGATCGTGCAAAATCACAAATTGCTAAAGAGTTTGTAAAGTTTAATGAGCGCTGCCAGATGCGATTATTAGGAGATATGCGATCCTATAACTATGTTATTATTCCGATTCATGATTTTGATCATGTAGAGTATAAAATACGAGCTATCGATTTTGATCAGCAGTGCTATGAAGGGAAATTGAAGGTATATCAACCTCAGTTTTTTAAAGAGAATTATAAGATGGTTGATCTGGTAATGAATCGGTTACAGAATAATTCCATAGAGCAATATAAAAAAGAAGAGCGATCGATTTTAGCCAAAAGGATGTTGAATGCCCGGTCAAGGTATGAAACACTTATTGGGTGTATGTGTAATGATACAATTTCAACAAAAGAGAATCAGTTGGCATTGAGGGAACATCTCTATAGTTTTACGCTGGACCTTAAATTCAGAAGGAGTAATTCTATGGGAGAAGTTTTAAAAACTGCATTGGATTTCGTGAGGAGAAACTACGAAAATGTAAATATGAAACGCCTGTTAGGAGGTTGAAAATCGTTTTTGAAAAATATTGAGACAGTATCATCAGATACTATCTCAATATATATAATTATAGGGATTAATTTTTTTGTTCTTTTATAGGGATTAATCTTTTTGTTCTTTGTCGAAGTATATAAGATAGTAATACATTGGTTTTTCTTCATTTCATCCTGTTTCTACAAATTTTCTGCAGATTTTGGGTTGATGAAATTCATTTTTACTTAAATATACGTTTTCGAAGCGGTTTTCGGTCGATGTCATATTTGTATTCATCGATTAGATGTCGAAATTTCTGAGCTACAAAGTTGAATGAGATCTGATCATTGATACCACACTGATTAATATTTTGATGCCAGGCTTTTTGAATGTTTTCGGTTTCAGAGGCTTTCATATTATACAGTAGATAACCGCACTGATAATGATCATCGGATTGACTGGAAAGTCCTTCGTTTACTCGGTCTTTGATGTATCTTGTATATTGTTCTTTTTCTATCACATAACGCTCCTGTAACATAGATTCCTCAAATTCACCATCAATATTCTTTAGTACGGGATGCCTATGGAGCATCATGGCGATATCGGGATTCCAGTTATTAACCACTTTTATGGTATCCTTGTAGTTTATATCAAACTTATTGTCAGACCAGACTAGGTAGTCATATTTTTTTTTCAAAAAGTGTTGTGGGTATACTTTTAGAGGTTTACAAGCTGTAGTATAGTACCTTTGAGCAGTCACCTTATCTGTGGTTATAGCCTCTTCAGAGAAATTGTTTACAGGACTTTCAGGAGAAAATTGAGCGATTAATGCTGCAGTATCTTTTATAAAAACAGGCTTCCATCGGGTAAACTTTAGTCTGTAATAGACCCATTTGTTATCGGTAATAAAATAACTGTCATGTCTAGGAGGTTTTTTAGGGATTCTCGCATGTTTCTTTTTCCCGACATACCCAGAAACAAAAGCAAGCGTTTTAGTGGTGTTTTTTTTAGGGTTAGAATTCATATAATATTGTTTTAATGTACTTATTGATATGATCAAATAAGATATGCTATGAAAGATCTCGGTTTTCGAATCTGAATGTGGCTTAAAAAACGACGACTATAGTATATTATTGATCTCAATAGTTCATAGCTGATCGACTAGTCTTTTTGTTCTTTGTTGAAGTATACCAGATAGTAATACATTTGTTTTTCTTCGTCCCATCCTTTTTCTACAAACTTTTCTGCAGATTCCGGATTGATGAAATCCATTTTTATCTGAATATTAGTATCGAGATTGATCACGTTTTTTATTTTTTTTCGCGCTTCTGATACAGCAGTATTTGCAATAGGGAAGGAGGTAAGGTCTTCTATTTGATATTTAGGAGCTTTTTCTACTTTATAGTGTTTGAATTCAGGAATTAATTCCGGATTATCAATAACGTCATTTAAAAAAGCTGTTTCTTCAAAGTTATCGTTTTTTGCAAAGTGATTGATAGCTCTGTTCATAAACATAACTTCTTCTTTCTTATCTTCAGCAGGTAATACAACCTCTTTGGCAAAGTCCTGACAGAACTTCATGTATTTTTTAGTATGAAAATTATCATCTGCAAAAGCAGCAACACCTAAGAAATGTTCCAGCCAATACTTAGTATCGTATCGGTTAGAATCGATCGATAAAATTTTATATCCTTCTTCTTTTTTGTGATTAAAAATAAGACAACCTTTATCGAGTTTATTTAGGTTTACTCCTTGCTGAAGTAACAGATTGATATTGGATCCACTTTCCTCAAATTGAAGAAAGTCGTGTTTTAATTCTGATTTGAAAATTCCAATAGCATCTACTTTTTCATTGTCGATGGTAACATTCTCTAAATACGAGACATATAATTCTCCACTTTTAATATGAGGATGTTGTGATTGTTCGTATAGTAAAGAAGCAATTCTTTTAGATTTTTCGTGTACACTGGAAGGAGTGTTGAAAATTTCTGAAATAATCTTATAAAGAGGATTGAACTCTACATCTACTTCATTGACGAACTGAAAATAGTTTTCTTCTTTTTCTCTAAATGGTTTGAAAAAATACTCTTTAAGTAAGGCTGTAAGTTCATCATTTAAAGCGTAAGGAGCATCCGAAAGAAAAATGTTTTCGTTTCTGCTTTTATTTCCAATTCTGTGTACAGAAAGGGATTCAATCTGAGTACTATATAAGTTAATCATTGTGCTGTTTTCTAGATTGTATTGTTTCGAGTTTTACCTCGAAATTAAGTGTTTGTTTTTAACGAAATTCTCATAACCCTGATTATGAGTTGATCTCCTAAATTTAAAAAAATCTTTTGTTAAAAATAGTTTTTAAAATTGATTTGAGTCGAGAAGGAGGTTAATTCCAATTTTCATCAAAACTAATATCATCGTAATTATCGAGATCTATAAAATCCTCATTATCGTCTAATGAATGATGCTCATCCTCAGATACGAATTCTTTATCAGGTGCCTGATCTGGAATTTGTCCGTGGACAAACATAATATTCGGATATTCTCTTCCACTTTCATATTCAGCTATTTCGGCAAGCTCAACAAGAAACGTCCACATATTTAGGAAGTCATAAATATATATGAGTTTAGGAGAACTTTCATTGACAACATCAGATAAGGTCGTTTCATTCATTAAACGCACGGATTGTAACCCATCGCTCATATCAAACAGGGAAATTTCCTCTCCCTGATTCCATTCTTCATCACTGATATAAAAAGAAGCCATTTCGGCACCATCAAAACCAAAAGATTGCGTAATGGTGTTGTGAAACTCTTCTAATGTAGTATCTTCTTCAATCTCAATATCTCTAAATACATCTTCTTCTGTATCCAGAATTATTCTAAATCTATAGATCATTCTCTGTTAATTATATTCGACAAAGATAGTGTAACCGCTGGTATTGACCAATTTATATATATCGGGTTCTATCTCAAATTATTTTATTATTTACTAAATCTGTGAAGAGAAAATGTCATCCCTCCCAGTAGAAAGAAAGCAACTACCTGGTGGAGAATTCCCAAGGTTAAAGGTACTCTGAATAAGAGGGTGAAAACGCCTAATAAGAATTGAGTACATACCAAAACTAGTAGGATTTTAATGGATGTAGCTTGTTGGCTGTCTTTGGGTATTTTTTTACTTCTGTACCAGATAAGTCCAACGATAAATACAACTACATATGCCAAAGAGCGATGTATAAACTGAACACCGCTTTTTCCTTCAAAAAAATTCATGATGAAAGGAGATTGTTCTATAAAGACTGCTTCGTGAATAAACTGCCCGTCATTCATCAAAGGCCAGTGGTTATGTAGAAAACCAGCATCAAGACCAGCCACAAAAGCTCCATAGATAATCTGAATAATAAGAATCACTAATCCGACCCGAAGTAAGTTTCTAAAGCGGATATTTACAGTTTCTTTTTTTATAGGAAATATCAGATCGAGAGCAACCCAAAAAGAGTAAGCGAAAGTAATAAAAGCAGTAGTGAGATGCATCGCTAATCTATAATGACTTACATCAGGTCGATCAACTAGTCCGCTTTTAACCATAAACCAGCCTAAAAACCCCTGAAATCCTCCAAGAAATAATAAGAGCATTGATTTCTTGATGGTAGGCTTGGATAATTGTTTTGTGAAAAGAAAATAGATAAAGGGGATAATAAAAACAATCCCGATAAATCGACCAATCACTCGATGGATCCATTCCCAAAAATAAATATCTTTAAAATCCTGTAGAGAGAATTGATGATTTATTTTCTGATATTCTGGATACTGTTTATACAGATCAAAGGCTGCATTCCACTCTTCTTCATTCATAGGAGGGATGGTACCAGAAATTAATTTGTAATTAGAAATAGAAAGTCCGGAATGTGTCAGGCGGGTAATTCCTCCAACAACTACCATGATAAAAATCAAAAAACAACCTGTCAATAACCAATATATTACCCTTTTGTTATCCTGTTTCATGTTCTATAGTTTACTCGATAATCGAGATTTAAAATGCCTCGAGGATACCCTCGAAATTAAAATTTAATCCCTTGTACGTTTATACCTAGGGAGGTTATTCTTTTGAGAAAGTGAAATTGAGTAGTATGCTGAAGAAACTTCCTGATATTAAAATATAAATACCGGTTTTATAGCATTTATGCAACGAATTTGTTACCTGTCAATATTATTTGCGTTTGCCTTCAGCGACAACTAATCCCAGTTCTTCTCCTTTCTTTAACATTAGGTCAAAAGCAGCTTGATGTTCATTAGGGATTTCCCCTTCCAGAATAGCTTCTTTGATAGCCTCCTTAATAATTCCAATTTCTTTAGAAGGTTTGATATCGAAGGTGTTCATAATTTCTTCTCCACTAACGGGGGGTTGAAAATTCCGAATACGATCTCTTTCTTCTACTTCTTCTATTTTATGTCTGACAATTTTAAAATTGTTGTGATATTTCTTAAATCGTTTTGGGTTTTTAGTAGTAATATCTGCTTCACATAAGGTCATTAGTTGTTCGATATGATCTCCGGCATCAAAAACCAATCTCCTTACGGCAGAATCGGTCACATCAGATGCAATAACGATTGGTCTGGAGCTCATTAATACCATTTTTTGAACAAATTTCATTTTGTCGTTTAATGGCATTTTTAATCGTTTGAAAAGTTTATAGACCATTTTGGAACCTACGAACTCATGTCCGTGGAAGGTCCATCCGATTTTTTTGTGAAACTTTTTAGTTGGAGCTTTACCAATGTCATGTAATAGGGCAGCCCACCTGAGCCATAAGTCATCAGTATGTTGACAGATGTTATCAACTACCTCTAGGCTATGATAGAAATTGTCTTTATGGCGCTGACCTTCTACCTCATCGATCCCTTTGAGTGCTGTTATTTCAGGAAGAATATATTCCAGAAGCCCCGTTTTTTCCAATAATTTGAATCCGTATGAAGGTACATTACAATGTAATATTTTGTTCAATTCTTCGACGATTCTTTCTTTGGTGATTATTTTTATCCGATCCTTGTTTTTTGTAATAGCTGCTAATGACTTTTCTTCTATATTAAAATTGAGCTGAGAGGCAAATCGGATTGCTCTCATCATTCGCAATGGATCATCAGAATAGGTGATATCGGGATCCAAAGGCGTTTGAATTGTTTTAGTCGTTAGATCATCTAACCCTCCAAAAGGATCCAGTAAGTTGCCAAAATGCTTTTCTGAGAGGTTTAATGCCAGTGTATTAATGTTGAAATCTCTACGGTTTTGATCATCTTCCAGCGTTCCATCTTCTACAATAGGATTGCGACTATGCCTCTGATAAGATTCTTTTCGAGCACCAACAAATTCAATCTCGATAGCTTCTGTTCTTAACATAGCTGTTCCGTATGTTTTAAAAACCTGAACTTTTGGCTTGTCAGGTAAGAGTCGGGACACTTCTTTGGCAAGCTCAATGCCACTCCCTACAGCAACGATGTCAATATCTTTTACAATGCCTCTTTGTAATAAATAATCTCTGACAAAACCTCCTATGACATAACATTCTACATTTAGATTCGCTGCTGCTTTTGAAATAATACTAAAAATAGGTAGCGTTAATGCTTCTTTATAATTCTTAATTTCCGACATCTATCGATCAACTCACTAAGTGAGGTTTTAATACTCCGAGGCGTTGCTCTGAGGTAGTTTACTTCCTGATAATTTTTACCGTGCTATCACTTCCTATCTTAATAATAGAAGAAGGTTTTGCATTTTTATTTGGTAAGGGCAAATTTACGACATAGTCTACGCCTTCCAAAATCTCTTGACTAATTTCTTTTAGATGTTTGGGGGTTGGTTGATTACTGATATTTGCCGAAGTAGAGACAATGGGCCTTTTGAATCTGCGAATTAATTTACCGCAAAAAGGATCTCTAACAACTCTAATTCCCAGGGTGTTGTCTTCTCTTATAATGTTCTCAGCTACCCGTAGTGGTTTATCATAGATAATGGTGGTTGCTTTGGTAGCATATTTAAGGATGTCATATGCGACTTCTGGAACTTCTTCTACGTACTGTCCCAGCATCTTAAAATCACTAACCAGACAAATAAGGGATTTTTCTTCAGAACGATTTTTTAATCGGTTCAGTTTGTCAATAGCTTCTGCATTTGTAGCATCACATCCCAATCCCCACACAGTGTCCGTTGGATATAGAATAATTCCTCCTTTTTTTAGAATAGCTATTGTTTTTTCTATTTCATCTTTATGATCTGCCATTATTTTTCTAATTGATGCTATTTTTGATTTCTAAAGTGGCAAAAATAAGAGTTTCATTTGTTTTGTGCCATATTTATGTAGGAGATCCGATCATAATTATTTGGCAATTAAAGACTCTATTGTTTCTTAAGCAAATGAAGGATATAGGAAACGGTATCATGATTTTATCTATAACTAATTAGCAATGTTTAGTGTTGAAGCGTTAGTAAATAAAGGCAAGTTTATTTTTGAATGTAAAAGGGTACTAAACAATATTTTTATAGAGTTGTAATGTTTCTAAAGCCATGTTTTTACTAGAGTAATTATTGATTACTTTTTCATAACCGTTTTTGATAAACTTTTCTTTGAGAGCATCATCTTCTGATAAGCTGATGATCTGTTCAGCTTGCTTGTCAGGAGAGTGCATAGGAGATAATAAGCCATTTATGTTGTGTTCTATTATCTCGGGGATTCCTCCTACATCGGTACTGACTACTGCAGTTTTGTGCAGTAACGATTCATAGATTACTAATGGCATTCCCTCGCTTTGAGAGGTGATTAGGTTAATGTCGAATTGTGGTAAAAAACTCGAAGCATTCGGGGTGAATCCGGAAAATACCAGATGTTGTTCTAACTGTAATTCTTTTGCTCTTTGAAGGAGAGGTTCAGTTCTTTCTGTGTAATTCCCCATTTGGATAAAGAAGAAGTTCTTTTTATTTTCTTTATTGATGATGATATCTACAATATCAATAAGAGTGTCAAGGTGTTTTGCTCTGATATGATTCGCAATATTTCCAACGATGACGGTATCTTCTTTTAGATTAAACTTTTCCCGTATTGCAAACGAAGGCTTTTTAAGAGGAGTTTCGATGTCAGTTCCATCGTATATAGTGACAATTTTGTGATTATCAACAATGCTTTTAGCGGCGATTTCTTTGGTTTTGTTAGAGACACAAATAACCTTTTTTATTTTAGGATAGTTGTATTTAAATAGCGTTTTCTTTCTGTTTTTAATAGGGAAAGATGTCTTTTTACTATAAATAAAAGGAGGGAGATTAAAGATTTTATCCGATAGAATGGCTAGTAGGATGGCACTTGGATCGTGAATGTGAATCAAATCAACCTTTTCTCTTTTACAAATGATTCCTAGTTTTATAAAAAAACGAGGATCTACCTTGATAGATAAAGGAGCTGTAATATAATTTATTTGTTGTGTTTTTAGGTGTTTATGAAAATCCCCATTTTTCGCACAAAAAATAGTGTTTTTAACTTCTGGAGCTAACTCTGATAATTCATTGTATAGCGTTTCTATATGTTTTTCTCCTCCTCCCCAATTTGTTACGGCAGATAAATGTAGGATATGCATTTTATTATTTTTTATGGATCATTTGTTTCATTTTTAAAGAAGCACTGAGAGGGGCTCCTTTTAAAAAGAAGAGAAACAGATCAAAATTCTTAGGCTTTATAATGGATTTAAAAAAGAATTTACCAGTTAATACAAATCGCATCACCTGGAATGGTATATAACCTGTATGTTTTCTTAAAACATACAATAATGATAGTTTTAGCTCTTTTTTAATAGCGTTGCTTTTTTTGGTTGATTGCCCTTCGAAGTGAAGGTACTGTCCTTCTGGAACTAAATAACTATTACCATCAGAAAAGGCTTTTTTTATTCTGTAGCATAGGTCTGTTTCTTCATAGTAAAGAAAAATGTTAGTATCAAAGCCTCCAACTTGATCGAAGGCACTTGCTTTTGTTACTAAAAAAGATCCAGGAACACATTCTACTTTTAGAGGAGAGGTATATACTTTTTTTCTTTTTGGATATCTTTTCGGGTTTGTTTTTTCTAATATTTTTCGACCGAATAATTCTCTTTTTAATGAAAGAAAGTGGTCAAAAGACATTTGTACATGATCATTAGCATCGTACTGCTGTGGGCAACAAATTGATGCGTCTTTAGTATTTTCCAAAAAATTATAAGAAATGGAAATACAATCGTTTTTCAGAATAGTATCATTATTGACAAATGCGTAGTATTTCGCATTGGCAAATTGAACCCCAAACATATTACCTCCTCCAAATCCAGTATTTAATTTACTTCTCTGTATCGTTATTTTTTGATTGTCTAAGGCAGTAATTTCTTTGAGTAATTTACTGTAGTCGTCATAATGAGATGCATTATCTATTACGATGATATCATAGTTTATTGAAGGAGATGTTTTTTCTATAATTGACTGAATACATTGAATTGTGTATGAAGATGAATTATAGTTTATGATTATAATCGATATATCTCTCATATTTTCTGTAATAAGAAGCCTCAAAAGTACTTTTTTTTACCTTTAGTTTTTAAAATTAATGACAAAAAATCACAGATGATAATTTCTGTTTTTAAGAGTAAGTGTATTATGTGTCTGTTAAAAAGCAAGTTTTTGTTTTTTTGGGTTAAAGCATGAGGGATGAATGTTTATCTCTTGTATTAATAATAAGATGAGAACGACGGCTTGAATGGGTATAGATAAAGCAGTAAGTAATGCGGTTGTTTATTGATTTATGAGTATAATTATTACGAAATAAGTACCTTTGTGTCTATTTTAAGGTACATATGAAAAATAATATCGTTGTCGACGATTTAAATGATTCTTTACGGGCAGATATAGAGGCATCAATAGCTAATTTTGATAATTATAAAGAAATATTAGGAGCAGCGGAACGAAATGTTATCAAAATAGCTTCTATTGGGGGTAAAAGATATACAATTAAGTCGTTTAAGATCCCTAATTTTATCAATCAGGTAGTGTATCGATTTTTTAGGAAATCAAAAGCGGAAAGATCATATCGTTATGCACGAAAATTGTTGGGATTGGGAATTAATACCCCTTTCCCATTAGCATATAGTACGAGTACTACACTTTTTCTTTTTAAAAACAGTTATTATGTTAGTGAGTTGGTTACTCCGGATTTGACATATAGAGAATTAGTGCATCAACCTGATTTTCCAGATCATGAAACGATTTTAAGAGCTTTTACAAGATTTACTTTTGAGCTTCATGAACAAGGAGTGTTGTTTTTAGATCATTCCCCTGGAAATACTTTAATACTCAATAAGGGAGAGAAGTATGAATTTTATCTGGTTGATCTTAATAGGATGAAATTCAAAACACTGAGTTTAGATGAGCGAATTCAGAATTTTGCCAGATTAACACCCAAAAAAGAAATGGTACAGGTAATGTCTAATGAGTATTCGAAACTAACAGGAAAGGATGAGCAATACATTTTTGAAAAAATGTGGAGCTTAACCGAGGCTTTTCAGCATAAGTATCATAAAAAGATAGCACTAAAAAGAAAAGTGTTTTTCTGGAAAAAGAAGTACCGGGAAAAATAATGATTTTAACTTATTTTAGGTTTCGTCTCAATAGCCACAGTTTTACATATCTCATAAATACGGTATATCCTTGTATGTATCCTATGGTAAGTCCAACAAAACCATCTCTGAACCCTTGTTGTATTATGTAATGTTTGAAAAACCCCCAGAAAGGTTTTAGGATAAAATGGTAGGGAGTTAATCTTCCGGTTTTATCATTGTAATCTTCTGCTTGCCAGGTAGCATATTTATTCAGCTTGGCAAAGTGACGATCTAGAGTTACATAGGTGTTGTGGTAGAATTTTTCTTTTAGAATCCCCAATTTACCATCAGTTTCGATTTCTTCATGGACATGTTTTTTGTCGTATCGACACTTGTCTCTATGGAATAATCTAATGACTTTATCATTTCTCCAGCCACTATAATGAATACGTTGCCCCATAAAGTGATTCATTCGCTTTATCCAATATCCAACTGTGTCATTTACTCCTGGGTTTTTTAAGATCTCTAAAATTTCATCTCTAAGGCTGGGAGTAACCCTTTCGTCTGCATCGACAAGAATAATCCATTCATTATTTGCTTGTGGGATGGCCCAGTTTTTTTGAAAACTAGGATAATCAAACTCTCGCTGAACTATAAAGTCTGTATATTCTCGTGCTATTTCAACAGTTTTATCAGTACTATATGAATCAACTACCATAATTTCATCTGCAAAGGATACAGACTCAAGAACCCCACGGATATTATGTTCTTCATTAAATGTAGGGATGATAGCCGTTACTTTTTCTCTTTGTAGGCTTAGAGAAGAAGTAATCGCATTTTTGTTTTTTAAATAGGTTTCAGGAATGTTTTTTTGAAGAAATGCCTCCATTTTATTAAGAAATAATTGAGGTTTGAAATATGTATACAGATTTAAAGAAGCTTTTTTTAGTTCTTTTGTGTCTTTGTCTGTAAAAAGTTCAGGGAGAAAATCAGAAAGATGGACAGAAGTATATTTTTTGTCATCGTCAAACATATTCCAGTTGTTTTTGATAATCCAGGGAGAAAAAATGGTAAAAGTAGGTGTGCCTAATGCTTTTGCCATATTTACAGCACCTCCTTCATTTCCAATAAGTGCATCGCAATGGGATAGCAAAGAAATAAAATCTCTCAAGCTTTTTCCAAATACATCGAAAAAAATATGTTTTTGGGTTTTAGGTTGTGTCAGGTTATATATTTTTTTTGCGTCTTCTTCTTGGTTAGGAATGTAGTTGAATAATAATTGTGCATCACATGTAGTGACAATCTTGTCAATTACTTCAGCCATATATTCAAAAGGTAATGTCTTTCTTTTCTCACTCCCCAATACACTTATCATAAGAACCGGTCGATCAAATGTTATTCCGTGGTTGGTTAAAAAAGTCTTGGCATTTTCTTTTTCCTGTTCGGTTAAGAAAATTTTCGGTTTGATAATATTAGACTCTATTTTACCTTCTTCAAATACCAACCGAAGCCTGTTTTCAATAGATGTACTCGCAGTAGTAATGGGTTTTGAAACCCTTTTTATGGTTTTTGAATATAAAAAATAAGTATACCATTTATGATAAGAAATCCTTCTTTTTGCACCGGAAAATTGCGTAATCAGATTACTTTCTAATTTTCCATAGGCATCTATAGCGATATCGTAATTAGCCTTTTTTAAGCTTTTCAGGAATGCATAGAATTTCTTTTTGTCGTCTCTGTATTCCTGTTTGAATTCAATAATGTTATCAAAAAAAGGATTCTCTTTAATAACCGGAAGTGTATTTGTATTAACCAGGTAATCTATTGTCGAGTTTGGATGTCTTTTTTTTAGCGCTTCACATATTACAGTACTGGCTAAAACGTCTCCAATCATTTTATGTTGAATGACAAGTATTTTCAAGCTTTATAAATTTACAAGGTTAATTTTTTTTTAAAAAAGAAGAGTTTTGAATAAGAATGACAGGGATAAAAAATAGAAAAACAAAGAACCATGAATCTATAACGATAGTTCTTTGTTTTTTTTAGAATGTTTTATACAGCTACATCATATTCTCTCAAGGCGTCATTTAATGATGTCTTTTTATCAGTACTTTCTTTTCTTTTTCCAATAATCAAAGCACAAGGAACATTGTATTCTCCTGCTGCAAATTTTTTAGTATAACTTCCCGGAATAACAACAGATCCGGCAGGAACAACTCCTTTTCTTTCTACAGGAGTGTCTCCGGTTACATCTATAATTTTTGTAGACGCAGTAAGAACTACATTAGCACCAAGTACTGCTTCTTTTTCTACACGAACTCCTTCTACAACAATACATCTGGAGCCAATAAAGGCGTTGTCTTCTATGATCACAGGGGCAGCTTGAAGAGGTTCTAAAACACCTCCAATACCTACACCCCCGCTAAGGTGTACATTTTTACCTATCTGTGCACAACTTCCCACAGTAGCCCAGGTATCTACCATTGTTCCTTTATCAACATAGGCACCGATATTTACATAACTAGGCATTAGAATTGTACCAGGTGATATATAAGCTCCATGTCTGGCTACTGCATTAGGTACTACACGAATCCCTTTTTCTTCATATCCTCTTTTTAATGGTATTTTATCATGGTATTCAAAAATACCAGCTTCCAAAGTTTCCATTTGTTGAATAGGGAAGTAGAGAACAACTGCTTTTTTTACCCATTCGTTTACTTGCCATCCCGATGCTGTTGGCTCAGCAACTCTTAATTCTCCGTTGTCGAGTAAATTGATTATTTCGCGTATTGTTTCTTGGGTTTTGGATTCTTTTAATAGCTCCCTATTGTCCCAAGCGTTTTCTATTATTTCTCTGAGTTGCTTCATCGATTAAAAAATTTTGGTAAAGATAATAGCTTAGATTGAAAAAAGTAATGATTAATTATTTTTTGCCTGCTATTTATAATTAGGGGGTTTTTATAATTAATCCTATTTTTGCAGAAAAACTGAATGGCAAGAATTTTGGCGATTGATTATGGAGGCAAACGATGTGGTATTGCAATTACCGATGAATCTCAAATTATAGCATCGGGATTAACCACTGTAGATACGAAGGAGTTAATAACTTGGCTAAAGGACTATACAGAAAAAGAAGAAGTAGAACTTTTTGTGGTAGGTGAGCCCAAAAGATTACATGGAGCGCCTTCTGAAAGTGAACAATTAATTCAGTCATTCTTAAAAAAAATAGAAAAACTGTTTCCAGAAATACCAGTTCATAGAATTGATGAGCGTTTTACTTCTAAAATTGCTTTTGATACAATGATATCCAGTGGTATTTCCAAAAAGAAAAGAAGGGATAAAGCGCTTGTCGATCAGATAAGTGCCACAATTATACTTCAAGACTATTTGTATAATAGAAAATAGAAGCTAAAAAATAAAATTCAAGGAGGTTATAAATATGATTTTACCCATTGTAGCATACGGGAGTCCGGTATTAAAGAAAAAAGCAATAGATATAACAGCTGATTATGAAGGCTTATCAGCGCTGATAACAAATATGTTTGAGACGATGTATAATGCCCATGGAGTAGGGTTGGCAGCTCCACAGATAGGGCTTTCGATTCGCTTATTTATTGTAGATGCAGCGCCTTTTTCAGACGATGAGGAATTATCAGAAGAGGAACAAAGGCAACTAAAATCTTTAAAAAAGGTATTTATAAACCCTGTAATTATTGAAGAAACAGGAGAAGAATGGGCTTTTTCAGAAGGGTGTCTCAGTATCCCTGATGTAAGAGAAGATGTTTTTAGAAAAGAGAAAATAAAGATTCGTTATTACGATGAAAACTTTAATGAGATCACAGAAGAATATGACGGCCTCGGAGCAAGGGTTATTCAGCATGAATATGACCATATCGAAGGAATTTTATTTACGGATAAACTATCTAGCCTAAAAAAGCGTTTAATAAAAAGTAAGCTGACAAATATTTCTAAAGGAAAAGTGGGAGCAGATTATAAGATGAAATTTCCTTTACTAAAGAAGAAACGATAATAAGAAATAAACCATTTGGTATGGTATTTAAGTAGTAAGATGTTTGAATTTTTAAAAGGAACTACAGATATTTGCCAAGGTTGAAAACAAAATATATGAGTTTAGATAAAATATTAGCTATTTCTGGAAAACCAGGATTGTACGAATTAAAAGCTCAAACCCGAAGTGGTTTTGTTGCAGAGTCCCTAGCAGATGGAAAAAAATTATCTGTCAATATGAGACATAATGTAAGTGTACTTAGTGAAATAGCAATCTATACAATGACAGAAGAAGTCCCGTTAAAAGAAATTTTCAGAAGAATTCAAGAAAAAGAAAATGGGGAACAAGCGATTAGTCATAAAGAATCCAAAAAAGCAATAGAAGCTTATTTTAGAGAAGTTCTTCCTGATTATGATGAAGACAGAGTATATGCCAGTGATATGAAAAAAGTGATTAGCTGGTATAATATTGTACAATCGAAAGGAATAACAGACTTTTCCGAAAAGGAAGCAGAAGCTTCGGAAGAAGAATAGAAGAAGAAAAAAAATATTGTATGAATCCTGCCATAAGGCAGGATTTGTTTTTTCTATTCTATTTGGAGTTAATTCTTACGGGAAATAAATATTGACTCAAATTTCAATAAATTGTTTCACTACTTCTTCGTACTTTTGCGCAAATTTAAAAAGACAACCCTACAAATTTTTAGTATACATGGCTAATACAAAGTATGTTTTTGTTACTGGAGGAGTATCTTCTTCTTTGGGAAAAGGAATTATTGCGGCTTCATTGGCGAAACTTTTGCAAGCAAGAGGATATAGAGTGACTATTCAGAAATTTGATCCGTATATTAATGTAGATCCGGGGACATTAAATCCTTATGAACACGGAGAATGTTATGTCACTGACGATGGAGCTGAAACAGATCTTGATTTAGGGCATTATGAACGATTTCTTAATACACCGACTTCACAAGCGAATAATGTTACTACAGGAAGGATTTATCAGAGTGTAATTGAGAAAGAAAGAAGAGGAGAATTTTTAGGAAAAACAGTACAGGTGGTTCCTCATATTACAAATGAGATTAAAGAGAGAATCCAGATTTTGGGTAAAACTGGGGATTATGATATCGTTATTACCGAAATAGGAGGAACTGTTGGAGATATTGAATCATTACCATACATAGAAGCAGTACGACAGCTAAAATGGGAATTAGGAGATACCAATGCATTGGTCATTCACCTGACCTTAATTCCATATTTATCAGCAGCAGGAGAGCTCAAAACAAAACCGACGCAGCATAGTGTAAAAACACTAATGGAAAGTGGAATTAAAGCTGATATTTTAGTGTGTAGAACAGAGCATGAATTGTCAGACGATTTAAGACGTAAATTAGCACTATTCTGTAATGTTAAAAAAGAAGCTGTAATTCAGTCAATAGACGCATCTACTATTTATGATGTGCCAAACCTTATGTTAGAAGAAGGGCTGGACACAGTGGTATTAAAACAATTAGTCCTTAGGGATGACGACCAACCGAATCTGGATAAATGGAATAATTTCCTCAAAAGACATAAAAATCCAACTTGCGAAGTGACGATAGGATTGATAGGGAAATATGTGGAATTACAGGATTCTTATAAGTCAATTTTAGAAGCATTTATTCACGCAGGAGCACATAATGAAGTAAAAGTAAAAGTAGAAAGTATTCATTCGGAATATATAGATGATCAAACCATCAGTGAAAAAATAGCCCATTTGGATGGGATTCTGGTTGCTCCCGGTTTTGGAGAACGAGGGATTGAAGGAAAGATAAAGGCAGTTCAGTTTGCAAGAGAGCACAAGTTACCGTTTTTTGGAATCTGTTTAGGGATGCAGATGGCAGTGATAGAATACGCTAGGAATGTTCTAAAACTGGAAGGGGCAATTTCCGTGGAGATGAATGAAAATACAGCACATCCTGTTATAAACCTGATGGAAGAGCAAAAAAACATTACGGATATGGGAGGAACGATGCGTTTAGGTGCTTGGGATTGTGAATTGATAAAAGATAGTAAAGTATATGAAGCCTATCAGACAAACCTGATAACAGAACGTCATAGACATAGATACGAATATAATAATGCTTATAAAGAACAATTAGAAGCAGCTGGATTAAAAACAACAGGGATAAACCCTAAAACAGGTTTGGTGGAAATTATAGAATTACCTGAACACCCTTGGTTTGTCGGAGTGCAATATCATCCAGAATATAAGAGTACCGTAGCAAATCCACATCCTCTTTTTGTAGCGTTTGTAAAAGCAGCGGTCGCATATGCTAAATCCAAATAATGTCAATCTGACATAGTTTTGGGGAATGGCTAGATAATTGACATTAAAACAATAAAAAATAATGAAGAGAGTCTTTCTTGCTATAAAAAGAAGACTCTTTTATACTTACATCAATGGAAGAAAATAAATTTGATTTAAAATCTATAATTGGATTTGTCCTGATTGGAATTATTTTAGTTTGGATGCTTTATAATAATGCTCCTACACAAGAAGAAATAGATGCAGAAAAAGCAAAACAAGAACAAGTAGATAAAAATACGGATACAGATAAGCAAACAGTCGAAACCGATTTTGTTTCAAATTCTGAAGCGATTGTAGCTACTGATTCTCTAGCACTGGAACAAGCAAAATCTCAATTAGGAGCCTTTGCTTATTCAGCATCACTTCCTTCTGCTAAGAATGCCACTACTACAATAGAAAATGAAGTGCTTCGCCTTAAAGTTAATAACAGAGGAGGGTATATTGAAGAGGCATTGCTTAAGAATTTTAAGACATACGATTCTGTTCCGGTATATTTAATAAAAGATGGTAAAAATGCCTCGTTGAATATTAATTTTGCAACTACAGATAACAGAACCCTTAATACAAAAGATTTATTTTTTGAGCCGGAACTATCTAAAAATGGAGAGAATCAAGTGCTGTCAATGAAATTGAAAGTTTCTCAAGATAAATTTTTAGAATACAGATATGAGCTGAAGCCAGGTGAATACATGGTTGATTTTGCGATTCGATCTCAGGGAATGGGAAATGTATTTAATAGTAGTCAAAAAATAACACTGGATTGGAAACTTCAGGGAATCAGACATGCTAAGAGTGCATCTTACGAAAATCGTTATACCGAATTATTATATGAGTATGAAGGAGGAAAAGATGATTATTTAGGACATAGTGAATTTACTGATGATCAGGAAGAAGATGTTAGTTGGATAGCTTTTAAACAACATTTCTTTACATCAATTTTGCTGACAGATACTCCTTTCAAAGAAGCTTCTTTTTCGTCTAAAAATATAATGCAGGCTAATAAAGAGATAGAAGATAAGGATGTGAAAGTAACCAAGGAATTTGCCGCTTCTATGCCATTAGAATTACAAGGAGGAGATCTTAATTATGGAATGGATTGGTATTACGGACCAACAGATTTTAAGATCCTTAATGGGTATGATAGAAACCTTGATGAAGTGGTACCTCTTGGATGGGGAATTTTTGGGTGGATTAATAGGTATCTCTTTATTCCATTATTCGGATTCTTAAGCAGTTTTATATCATCTTATGGGGTGGTTATCATCTTGATGACTGTATTAGTGAAATTATTACTGTCTCCCGTTCAATACAAACAGTATGTATCGCAGGCTAAAATGAAAGTATTACGCCCTGAGATCAATGAAATTAACGAAAAGTATAAGGATAATGCCATGAAAAAGCAGCAAGAAACTATGGCATTGTATAACAAAGCAGGAGCGAATCCGATGAGTGGATGTTTACCTTCATTAATGCAGATTCCTGTATTCTATGCATTGTTTAACTTTTTCCCAAGTGCATTCCAATTACGACAAAAAAGCTTTTTATGGGCAGATGACCTGTCTAGTTATGATGTAATAGCAGAATTACCATTTACTATTCCTTTCTATGGAGATCATGTGAGCTTATTCCCATTACTAGCATCTGTAGCTATATTTATTTATATGACAATGACTACAGGACAGACTATGCAAGCGCAGCAGCCAGGAATGCCAAATATGAAATTTATCATGTATTTATCTCCATTGATGATGCTATTCTTCTTTAATAATTATGCGAGTGGATTATCACTATATTATTTTGTGTCGAATTTGATTACTATAGGGATTATGTTAGTCATTAAAAATGTAATCATCGATGACGATAAAATCCATGCAAAAATTCAAGAGAATAAGAAAAAGCCTAAAAAACAAGGACGTTTTCAGAAGAAAATGAAAGAAATCATGGAACAGGCAGAACAACAGCAGAAAGCAAGAAATAAGTAGAAGCTGTTGAGATATTAAACAAAAAAGCCTCATCCTTTGATAAGAATGAGGCTTTTTTGTCAAATTAAAATATTTTAAAAAATTAATTGTTCTTGTAACATAAGAGTTCTATTTTAGATAGAAATAATTAATGGTATATTTCTTGGTAATATACTTTTACCAAAGCTACATAAGTGATGAAGTATAATTTTATTTTTTTTGTATTTATAATGATTCCGTTAGTATCCTTAGCTCAAAAGTATAATGCTTATGACCAGGAAGGGAAACGACATGGGAAATGGCTGAAGAAATATGAGAATTCAGATCAAATCCGATATGAAGGAACATTTGAACATGGTAGAGAAGTAGGAGAGTTTAAGTTTTATAAACCCACTAGTGGAAATAAACCTACTGCTATTAAGGTGTTTTCTAAAGAGAATGATACCGTAAAAGTGTCTTATTTTACATCGACAGGAAATGTGATAAGTAAAGGAGGAATGATCGGAAAAAAACGAGTAGGAGTTTGGAAGTATTATCACAAGAATTCGACAAAGATTATGATGACAGAAGTATATAAAAATGGGAAACTGAACGGAAAGCAGCTAACTTATTTTTTAAATGGTCAGTTGACAGAGAAAACAAACTATGTCGAAGGGAAAATAGAAGGAATCAGAATTGTATATGCAGAAGATGGAACCAAACTTAAAGAGTATACTTATGAAAAAGACCAGTTACACGGATCTACCAAATATTATGATGCAGAAGGTAAAATAAGTATAGAAGGGAATTATAAAAGAGATAAAAAAGATGGTATCTGGAATTATTACAAGGATGGTAAGCTATCTGAACAAAAATTATTTCCGGTAAAGAACAGAGGAATGTAAAGTACATTGCTGTATAATAGATAATATATAAAGCAATACATTAGTGTTGCTTTTTTTATTTGTTACTTTTGCCCTAGCAAAATAGAGGCTTTATAACAAGAAAATACGAGTCAAAAAGAATTGTAAATGAAGCGAGTAATTGTAGGACTATCTGGAGGAGTTGATTCCAGCGTAACAGCCTATTTATTAAAAGAACAAGGATACGAGGTGATCGGATTATTCATGAAAAACTGGCATGATGATTCTGTTACTATTTCAGATGAATGTCCCTGGTTGGATGATAGTAATGATGCACTATTGGTAGCAGAGAAATTAGGGATTCCTTTTCAGACAGTAGATTTGAGCGAAGACTATAAAGAACGTATAGTTGATTATATGTTTAATGAATATGAAAAAGGGAGAACACCAAATCCAGATGTATTGTGTAATAGAGAGATTAAGTTTGATGTCTTTTTAAAAATAGCACTGTCGCTTGGAGCAGATTATGTAGCTACAGGTCATTATTGTAGAAAAGATACCATACTTTCTGAAGGAAAGGAAGTACATCGCTTGTTAGCAGGAAAAGATGGCAATAAAGACCAATCCTATTTCTTATGTCAGTTGTCTCAGGATCAATTGTCAAAAACCTTATTTCCTATTGGAGAGTTATTAAAATCAGAAGTAAGAGAGATTGCTAAAGAGCAAAACCTGATTACAGCCGATAAGAAAGACTCTCAGGGATTGTGTTTCATCGGAAAAGTAAGATTACCTGAGTTTTTACAACAAAAATTAAAGCCTAAAAAAGGTAAAATAGTTGAAATTCCAGCATCAATAGCAAAGTATAAAAAAACAATTCCTTCTTTCGTATCCAAAGAAGAAGAATTATTGTTTAAGTCTTCTAAGTATGAATATCAGCTATCCGATGGACATGTTGTAGGAGAACATCAGGGAGCACATTATTTTACAAAAGGTCAACGAAAAGGATTGGGGGTTGGAGGAACCCCAGAACCATTATTTGTGATAGAAACAGATGTAGATACTAATATCATTTATACGGGGCAGGGAAAAAGCCACCCTGGATTATATCGAAATGTGTTGTTTATTCGTAATGATGAATTGCATTGGGTAAGAGAAGATTTGCAATTAAAAGAAGGAGAGAAGATGAATGTTCTTGCTAGAATTCGATATAGACAGCCTTTAGATATAGCTGTTTTGCATAAAACAAAAGAAGGAATGTATGTAGAGTTTGAGACAGATCAAAGTGCTATAACAGAAGGGCAATTCGTAGCCTGGTATCAGGAGGATGAATTAATTGGTTCCGGAGTTATTTCTTAAGAAGTTATATGACAATAAAATATCCTAACCAGATAAAAAATATTCATGAATAAAATAAAAGAACTTTTCAAAATACAATACCCGATTATTCAAGGAGGAATGATATGGGCAAGTGGATGGAAATTAGCAAGTGCAGTAAGTAATGCAGGTGGATTAGGGCTGATAGGCGCAGGATCGATGTATCCGGAGGTTTTGAGGGAGCATATCCAGAAATGTAAAAAAGCAACTCAACGCCCTTTTGGAGTTAATATTCCTATGTTGTATCCGGATTTAGATCAAATCATAAATATTATTCTGGAAGAAAATGTAAAAATTGTTTTTACATCAGCAGGAAATCCTAAAACATATACAGCTTTTCTGAAAGAAAAAGGAGTAACAGTTGTTCATGTTGTGAGTAGCTTAAAATTTGCGTTAAAAGCGCAGGATGCCGGAGTAGACGCTGTGGTAGTAGAAGGGTTTGAGGCAGGAGGTCATAATGGAAGAGATGAGACGACTACGTTGACGTTAATCCCCATGGTACGAGGGCAGGTACATATTCCGGTAATAGCAGCAGGAGGAATTGCTACGGGAGCTGCCATGTATGCAGTGATGGCATTAGGTGCAGATGGAGTACAGATAGGAAGTCGTTTTGTAGCTAGTGAAGAAGCTTCTTCTCATGATCTTTTTAAACAAAAAATCGTAGCAGCAAAAGAAGGAGATACTCAATTGACATTAAAAGAATTAGCACCGGTAAGACTGCTGAAAAACAAGTTTTACCAAGATGTACAAGAATTATATGGTAGAGGGACTACGGTAGATGAGTTAAAAGAATTACTAGGAAGAGGGAGAGCGAAAAAAGGGATGTTTGAAGGAGATCTAGTAGAGGGAGAATTGGAGATAGGACAAGTATCTGGACTGATTCATGATATAAAGCCTGTTTCAGAAATTGTAGAAAATCTGGTAAGTTCTTTTCAGGAAACAAAAGAGCGAATGTATCAAATAGAAATATAAAAACGGGACAGAGATATGAATTCCAGAACAGATCAATTAAAAGCAATTGACAGGTTGTTGACGATAATGGATGAGCTGAGAGAACAATGCCCTTGGGATAAAAAACAAACGATTCAATCTTTACGACACCTGACAATAGAAGAGACTTATGAGCTCGGTGACGCTATCCTGGATAATGATCTTGATGAAGTGAAGAAGGAATTAGGGGATCTCTTGTTGCACATTGTTTTTTATGCAAAAATAGGAAGCGAAACAAAAGACTTTGATATAGCAGATGTAGCTAATGAAATTTGTGAAAAGTTAATTCACAGACACCCTCATATATACGGAGATGTCAAAGTAGAAAGTGAGGAAGATGTCAAACGTAACTGGGAAGCATTAAAGCTAAAAGAAGGAAAAAAAAGTGTTTTGGAAGGTGTGCCGAGATCTTTACCAGCTTTGGTAAAGGCAAGTCGAATACAAGATAAAGTGGCCGGAGTAGGTTTTGACTGGGAAGAACCACAACAGGTTTTCGAAAAATTACAGGAAGAACTTAGTGAATTGCAAGAAGAAGTAGCAAAACAAGATACAGATAAGATAGAAGCAGAATTCGGAGATGTTTTATTTTCAATGATCAATTATGCTCGTTTTCTAAAAGTAAATCCAGAGAATGCATTGGAAAGAACCAATAAGAAATTCATAAAAAGATTTCAATTCCTAGAAGAAAAAGCAAAATCACTGGATAAGAGCCTAAAAGAAATGACACTTGCAGAGATGGACGTTTTTTGGGAAGAAGCTAAAAAACTATGATTTTTTTGTGAATAACGGCTGTTTTTTTTATATAAAAATAGAACAGAGGTTGTTTTTTAAGATTTTATTAAGAAGTGTAAGTAGTTGATTTATAGTTTTTTTAAAGGTTTTGTGTGTAATAAAATGCTTTTTTTGTAGTTAAAACACAAACACATAACTCATTAACTAATGTATTATATCATTAGTAACTAAAACTTTAACTAACAATGTACACAAACTCAACGCACCGATTAACACGGATCGGTTATCTGTGTACTCTTATTTTTTTATGTTGCACATTTCTTATAAATGCACAGGAAAAACATTACAGAGTACAAATCTATGCAGATAAAACTCAATTGACATCTTTTCACGATCAAGGTTTTGAAGCAGATCATTTTCATTTCGAAAATGGTGCTGTAATTACAGAAATTTCCGCTAAGGATTTGCAGTTTTTAAAAAAAAATAAAATAAAGCACAAAATCCTGATTCGTAATCTGGAAAAAAGAATTCCCAGAAGAAATAAAAAAATAGATAGAAAAAATGCAAAACAAAAGAATAAGGTAGCAGCCCAACAAGTTCCTACACCCTCTAATTTTTCATTGGGAAGCATTGCTGGTTTTCATTCTCATGATGAGGCAGTAGCGATGTTGGATAAGATGAGACAACTGTATCCAAACCTGATAACAGCTAAGTCTTCTATAGGAACCTCTATAGAGGGACGATCCATTTATATGGTAAAAATCAGTGACAATCCTACCCAGGATGAAAATGAGGATGAAATGCTTTTTACTTCTATTCATCATGCCAGAGAGCCAATAGGGTTATCACAGACATTATTTTATATGTGGTATTTGTTAGAAAACTATGAAACAAACGATGAAATAAAAACGCTGGTAGATAATATGGAACTGTATTTTATTCCTATTGTTAATCCGGATGGATACATTCACAATCAGAACACAAATCCTAATGGAGGAGGGTACTGGAGAAAAAATAGAAGACGCAATTCTGGAGGATCCTATGGGGTAGACCTTAATCGTAATTATGGATATAAATGGGGAACTCAATCTTCTAGTAACCCCAGAAGTGATACTTATCACGGAACATCCGGGTTTTCTGAACCTGAAACAAAAGCTCTGAGAGATTTTAGTAATCAACATAACTTTATAGCAGCATTGAACTATCATTCTTACGGGAACTTATTAATCCACCCCTGGGGATATAAAGCAAATACGTTTACTCCAGATCAGGATACCTTTGTAGCGATGTGTAAGTATATGACGGAAGAAAATAATTATAAATATGGAACACCTAACCAAACGGTTAATTATTCTGGGTCCGGAAGCTCGGATGATTGGATGTATGGGGAACAAACTTCCAAGTCTAAAATGATGGCTATGACACCTGAAGTTGGAAGTGGTAATGATGGATTCTGGCCTGCTTCCAGTAGGATTATACCTTTGTGTAACCAGGCATTTCCGTTGAATATTAAAGTAATGAGAATGGTCGCTAGGTATGCAGTAATCACTCCATCTACTACCTCTCAAACAATAACTACTTTATCCGGAAATATTGATTTTTCTATAAAACGTTATAGTCTGAAACAAGCAAATTGGAAAGTAAGCTTGGCATCAGATTCACCATATATCAGCTCCTTAGGGCAACCTAAAGAATATAGTAACCTTACGCTTTTAGGAACATCAACAGGAAGTATATCTTATCAATTGAAAGCAAATACTCCCAAAGGAACAAAAATTCCAATTCAGGTAGTAGTGTCAAATGGAAGTTGGGAATATACTAAAGAAGTGATCATTACTTATAATGGTGATGGTGGAGGAGATACACAATCACCTACTATTCCTGCGGGGTTAGAAGTAACCAATGTTACAGCTACTTCAGTTGGGTTATCCTGGAATCCTTCTACGGATAATGTTGGCGTTACGGGATATGATGTATATCAGGGGAATTCTCTGGCAACCTCAGTAACTCAGACAACAGCAGTTATAAATGGATTGTCGCCGAATACCACGTATACATTTAAAGTTAGAGGAAAAGATGCTGCAGGAAATGTATCCGATTTTAGCACAGAAGTTAGAACGACTACTACTGGAGGAGGAGCTACTTACTGTGAGGCAAAATCCAATAATGCAACTGACGAGTATATTGGGAGAGTTCAATTAGGAGATATTGATAATACTACCGCTGCAGGTAGTGGTTATAATGATCATACTGCTTTGCAAACCAATCTGACGAAAAATAATTCATATACGATTACCATCACACCAAAGTGGAAAGGAACCCAATATAGAGAAGCCTATTCAGTATGGATTGATTATAATAAAGATGGAGATTTTAAAGATCAGGGAGAGCAGGTGTGGACTAAAAATGCGAGCACTACCAGCCCCGTTAGTGGAGATTTTGTAGTGCCATCCAATGCCACAGACGGAGCAACGAGAATGCGGGTCATAATGCGCTATAGTAAACTACCTTCTTCTTGTGGAGTGTTTGATTATGGAGAGGTAGAAGATTATACAGTAGTTATAACTGGTATTGTAGGTAATGACACTCAGGCTCCTTCAATTCCTAAAAGTCTGATTGCGAATAATGTGACAGAGAGTTCCCTGTCATTATCATGGGATGCATCAACTGACAATGTTGGAGTTACAGCATATGAGGTATTTCAGGGGAATTCTTTAGTAAAAACAGAGACAACTACTACCTCTGATATTACAGGATTAACAGCTGCAACAGCATATCAGTTTAAGGTTAGAGCTAAGGATGCTGCAGGTAATATTTCTGATTTTAGTACGGCTCTTGCAGTTACAACCCAAGGAAATTCAGGAGATCCCTGTGCAGGAGTAGCCCCATATGATAGTAGTCAAACTTACCAGGTAGGAGAGCGAGTAGTTTATTTTGGAAGATTATATGAAAAAACAGCGACTAGCTGGAAATTTATAGCACTATGTGGAGCAGCTTCTAAATCGCACGCTAAAGAAATATCAGACCTTTCTTCGTTAGCAGATGAAATTATATTGTTTCCTTCTCCTACTAAGAATAAATTATTCGTAATGTTACCTTATTTGGATAAAGAAACACCGTATAAAATACTGGATCTGAAAGGGAAAGTTGTTAAAAAAGGATTTGTAAAAGAATATATAGAGTTAGAAGCAATTGCTTCCGGAACATATGTTATACAAATTAAAACAGAAACAAAAACTGTTAATAAACGATTTATAAAAGTTGATTGATAATTCAATTAGTGAAAAAGAGGCTGTAAGGGCGCAATACTTACGGCCTCTATTTATTTATTGTAAGTTAAGTTGCATAATATACTGGTCACCTATAGGACCTGTAGCAGTTTTTTGAGTATCTGAAAAACCGCATTTTAAGTAAAAATGATAAGCATCGATATTTCTTTTGTTAACAACCAAAAATACGTTCTTGATATTTTCAAAATAAGAATTGATAAACTCGGGCAATTCTAGCATGGCTTTTTTTGTAAACCCTTTTCCCTGAAAAGAAGGATTAACCGATAAAGCTCTAAGAAGTAGTACATTCTTTTGATCCGTATAGGATTTAATATCATTTCCACTATCCAAAATAAAAAGCCCGATAGCCGTACCCTTATAAAGTATAGAAATAAGCTTCTTTTGAGGGGCATTCACTATAGCGGCATCAGTTAGGAGATCACTTGGTAATGCAGTGAACTGAAGTTGCTCCTCATTCAATGTATATGTTTTTAAATCAGTATCGTGTTTTGGAGAATAGAGTTGTAAGGTAATCATTTGTCATTGGGGTTAATACAATGTTTTTTTAGAAAATTAGAAAATAATGCCTCTATAGAAGTAATTGCGTCAGTCAATCTGTGGTCTCCATTAATAAGATGTAAATCACAATGAAGTGATTGAGCAAACCGAAGTGAATGGTTAGGAGAGATAACAGTATCTTTCCACCCATGAACAATCTCAATATGTTTTGTTTTTGGTATAAAATGTTGTTTTTGATACCCGTTAATATACAAAGCAGGAGCCATCAAAAAAATAGCTTTGGGAGAAATCGTTTCAGAAGCAGCTAAGGATACATATCCCCCCATGCTGGAACCAACTAATATGTAAGGTGTTCCTTTCTCCTGTAATTGAATATACTTAATCAGAAGATCAGCTCTCTTTTCAGGGCATGAAATAGCAGTATAATCAATACTGTAGATGCCACACCCCATATCTTTTGCAATAGCAGAAAGCCTCTTTATTTTATATCCTTTCGGACCACTTTCCTTACCGTGAGAGAAATAGATATTCATTAATTAAAGAATGATAAATGTTATAGAAGAGTAACAAATTTAAGGTGTTTTTTTAATAGAGAAAACAATATTATGAATATTATCAGCATCTTTTTTATCAGTAATCAACGAGAAATTATTTTTAGTTAATAACCTCTTGGAAGCAATATTTTCTCGATGCGTATAAGCTTCTATTTTCTGAAGATTCAAAACCTGAAAACCATATGTAAGTATAGTCTGTAGGGCTTCTGTCATAATACCTTTGTTTTGATAAGTAGGGAAAAGATCATATCCAACCTCTGCGGTAGTGTAATCTTTTGAGAAATTCCATAGACAGATAGAACCGATCATTTTATTTTGCTCATCTTTCGAGGTAATCCCCCAATAGATATTCTTTTTTTGCTTAAAACCAGTTGATATTTTATAAATAAATAACTGTGCTTCTTTTTTGTTTGTAGCAGCAGGTCGAATTACATACTTATTTACCTCCTTATCAGATCGCAAACCGATAAGAGCTTCATAATCGTCAAAGGTTGTCTGTTTTAATAATAATCGTTCGGTACTTAATGTGGGGAAAGATGTAGGGATCATTTCAAATGATTGATATATTTTAATTAATGATTTTTATTGTTGTTAAGGAAACGTAGATAATAGCTATTTCTTTTGGTTTTATAGAGTTTTTTTTAAGTGTTAATTTTTTTAAGAATATTTAATATTAATGAGTAATTGACTTAATTATTGGTTAAAAACTAATGATTGTGTTTGAATTGTGTTATAAGTATTATTTTTTTGTTAAAAAAGTATGTATGCCTTCTTTGGAATGGAAGAGGGAATAAGAGATGTGAAATTAACTTTTGTTTCAAAAGTGTAATTAACAGTTGTTAGTTTTGGAAGCTTTTAGCGTCTATTTTTAGAAAAAGGTAATTGATCTAAAGTGTTATAGATACATAACCAGGGAAAATAAAACTTCAATTAAGGGCTAGGGAAGGGCTATTAAAGGAAGCAAAAAGGTAATTGTAATATTAATATATCGATGATTCAGTGGGGGAGCAAAATTTTCAATTTAAAGAAAGCGTACTGTAATATGCTATTTCTTTTAATTTTTGTAGTTTTTAGTGGTTTTAGATATGTATATAGTCAAGAAAATAAAAATACATATTCTTTTGTTTCTTCTGAAGCAGTGGTAGTTGAAAAGAATAATTTTTCATTAGACTCATTAGCTTTTTTAAAGAATATGGCATTGTATTATGCAGACAAACAAAGAGATGTTTTAGCGAGTAAGTATATAGATAAATATATTAAAAGGAGTTTAGACGTTTCTTTTCTCTCAGAGAAAAAAATTTTGAAAATAAAAAATTCCGAGAAATTTATAGAATTAGAAAAACTGTATTCAAAAAGAATAGATATATGGTCTTTACTCTGTTTTTATGTTGGTTTTGTAGGAATGTTTATAGCTATTGTATTAAATTTTAGAAAAAAAACAGATAAAGTCGCTAATTTATTGATTAGTATAATAGTACTTCAACATTCTTTAAGTATAATATATATAGGTTTTGTGTTGACTAATTATAATTTTGAATCTCCTCATTCCCTTTATGTTACTACCTGGTTTTCTATGTTGTACGGACCAATTCTTTATTTGTATTTTAAGAGAATAACAATAGGCTATACCTTGCAAAAAAAAGATATGTTACATGGTATTCCTACCATTATGTGTATTTTGTTTTTGTTACCTGTATATGGGTTATCTCCAGAAGAAAAACTACGGATTTTAATAACTAGAGATTTACCTTATAGTGGTGTACTTTCTTTATTAAAATGGGCTTCTATTACTATTTATGGAGTTATGGCAATTCAACTTTTTATAACTTTTGAAAAAAGAATAGGAGAGAACGTGAATAAAATCTGCAAATGGAAAAGGTATATTATCTTTTTTTGGGGAACATATATCGTTTCTTATACCATTTATGCGGTTCTGTTAGAAACAGATTTAGTAACAGAAGTATTGTATTATGCACAGATTGTATCAATTACTTTATTAGTAATGTACATAGGATATATGACATATATATATCCAGATATATTCGGAAAGGTGAAGCTTGAAGAGGTATCTGGAACAGGAATTAAACAAAAAGAAAAAAGCAAGTCGATAAAGAAATACAAAAATTCAGGGCTTACTAAAAATTACTCAATAGAGTTGAAAAACAGATTATTGTTTTTGTTAAATGAAGATAAAGTATTTAAAAGAAATGATTTAACTCTTCAGAAGTTATCAGAGATGTTAGGTACTAGCAGACATAATACCTCACAAATTATTAATGAGCATTTTAGACTTAATTTTTTTGAATTGATAAATTCATATCGAATAAAAGAAGCAAAGGAAATTCTTAGAAACGAAGGGTATAAAAATATAAATATTATTGATGTAGCTTATGAAGTGGGGTTTAATAATAAAGTTACATTTAATAAATCCTTTAAAAAATACAATAAGATTACCCCTTCCGAATATATAAAATCATCAGCTATTAAAAGAGTGGCGGATATGAATTCACTTTCTTAAAAACAAACATTTTTAGTTTTTAATGTAAAAAGATCAAAATAAATTATCTCGATGCCAAGTATAAGAATTGAATGTTACTTCAAAGCTTACTTCTAATAATTTACAACCTACTTGATGATCGAAAAATACACTATCCTTTATCTTAGAATTAAGTTCTGATAAGGTAGTTTAGCTCTCATTTTTTTTAATTAAAATATTACGAAACTACCTGTTTTTTCTGCAATCTAATTAAAATACTTTCTTGAAAAGAGAAATCACATAGGTATAAGTGTATACAAATTATTTGAAAAAATGAATTTTAACTTCTAGTAGGATTTTTCTTGGTTTATTTTCAGATAATAGAGTAACGATTCTTCGGGATAGGTAAAACCTGATAAGGATTCCCTTGATTATTAGTGCTTATCTTTTTTTTTGTAGCGATAGATATAAAAAAGGATTGATGAGATTGAGATAGAACACAAGACTTTGTTCTTGTTTTATCGATTTGTTTTAGTTAGCCAAAAAGAAACAACTTGTCGTCCTTATTTTATCTATCTATATACGAAAACAATAAAATGTAACTTAATTTTTTGAATTTTTTATTTATGAGAGTACATCATTACAAAATGTTGGTGCTAGCATTGTTTATGTCATGCATAACTTTTGCTCAACAGAAAAAGATTTCAGGAACAGTAACTGATGATAAAGGTCTGCCGTTACCTGGGGTCAATATCCTTATAAAAAATGTAAATAAGGGAACTCAAACAGATTTTGATGGTAATTATTCTATAGAAGTTAATAAAGGAGCGGTAATATCTTTTAGCTTTATAGGGTTTAATGAACAAGAAATTGTTGTTGGAGATCAAAATGTAATTAATATTCAATTGTCTACTGCTGCTGCAGAATTAGATGAGGTAGTTGTGGTAGGTTTTGGTTCTGTTATAGAAAAAAAACTAGTGCAAAGTGTAGGAACAGTTAGAAATTCTGCGATTGAAAATATTCCTGCAGTTACAGCACAAGAATTACTTCAGGGACAAACTAGTGGAGTTCAATTTACTCAAAGTTCAGGAATATTAGGAGCTGCCAATGTAATTCGAGTAAGGGGAGTTTCTTCTTTAAATGGAGGATCGCAACCGTTAATTGTTATTGATGGAGTACCATTAAGTGATGATAATAACACCTTTGATTTAGGAGGTAATACAGGCTTAAATCCAATTGCAGATCTTAACCCGCAAGATATAGAATCCTTTTCTGTGCTCAAGGATGCTGCAGCAACTGCAATATGGGGTTCTAGAGGAGCAAATGGAGTTATTTTAATTAAAACAAAACAAGGAATACGAAATACAGATACCCGGGTAAACTTGGATATATGGTCATCCTTTACTAATGTAACCGATGTGGTAGATATATTCTCTACAGAACAGTATACAAATTATAGATTACAAAGAGGGGTGGCAGGAGCTTCTGGAGGGATAGCAGATGTATCTGAAATTCCAACTGGAGGAACAGATTTTGTTGAGGTAGCTACACCAACAGGGTTTTCTCAAAACTATAATATTTCAGCTACCGGGGGGGGAGAAAAAACATCTTTTTTCTTAGGAGCTGGATATGCAGACTTAGAAGGAGGGGTTCTTGGTAATGAGTTAAAAAGAATTAATACAAGAGTAAATGTTGATCATAAAGCGAATTCGTGGTTAAATTTAGGAGTAAATTTATCAGTAACAAATACGATAAATGATAGAATTAATACTGAGAATTCTGTTTTTGCCCCTCTTACCTCTTCGTATTTGATATTGCCGTTTTTGGAATCAAGGGATGATGAGGGGAACTTTAATACTTTTGGATTTGTTCAAAATGTGGAAGCGATAGAGGCATTGCAAAAGAATAGAGTAAAAAACACAAGGGTTCTTGGGAATATTAAAGCAGATATCCATATAGCAAAAGATTTAGTATATCGTCCTTCTTTTGGAATTGATAGATCACAAATAGATAACTTTTTGAGAACACCGGAGGTATTAGATGCCTCGCCAGATGGAGGGATCACTCCGGGAGGATCAGCAAGGAATTTTATAGCTAATGATAATCGATTTATAACAGATCATACATTGAGTTTTAATAAAAACCTTGCTGATATACATACAATTGGTGCTATTGTGGGGATTTCATATCAAGAAACAACTTTTAATAATATTGATGTAAGATCAGAAAGCTTTTTGTCTGATGATTTAATTAATGTAGGGAATGGAGCAGTGCCTACAATTACAGACCAAAACCGAGCAAGAAGAAGTATTTATGGAGCATTTGGTAGAGTGAATTATGATTATAAAGGAAAATATTTAATAGAAGGTTCTTATAGAAGAGATGGGTTTTCAAGATTTGGAGAAAATCAACGTTTTGGGAACTTTTTTTCTGTAGCTACAGGTTGGATTGTATCTGAAGAAAGTTTTTTACAAGAAGTAGATGAAATAAACTTGTTAAAACTAAGAGCAAGTTACGGGACAACAGGAAATGACAGAATTGGAGGATCATTTCCTTCTCTTGGGTTGTTTGGAGATTTTAATTATAACGGAAATGGAGGGTTAGCACCTGTTCAACCTTCTAATCCAGACCTTACTTTTGAAAAAAGTGCTACATTGGATTTAGGATTGGAATTGGGGGTTTTTAATAATAGTATCAGTTTAAACCTTAACTACTTTGTAAAAGAAACAACTAATTTACTACTTCCTGTTCCTGTTACCCAAATTACAGGTTTTAATGCAATTAACCAAAACGCAGGAGAACTAGAAAACAAAGGATGGGAAATTGGGTTAAATACCAGGAATATTAATACGAAAAACTTTAGCTGGAATACTGATTTTAATATCTCCTTTATCGATACAAAAGTTAAATCATTACCTGGAGCAGCCTTGTCTAATGAAGGTCGTTTTATTGAAGGTAGTAATGCTCAACGTGCGATTGAAGGGTTGTCTACAAATAATTTTTATTTAGTTCGTTATCATGGAGTTAATCCGGATACTGGAGAAGCTGAATTTTTAGATAAGGAGGGAAATGTAACTACTACTCCTAATTTTACAGATGATCGAGTGGTAGTAGGTGATGCATTACCAGATTTTTATGGAGGAATTACGAATACTTTTAAGTATAAAAATTTTGATCTTAACTTTTTAATGTCTTTTACTTATGGAAATGACATTTTCTTAAGAGGGCTGCAATTTTTAGAAGCACCAAGTGCTGTAGGATCGTTTAATCAATCCCTTAATGTTTTGAATTATTGGAGACAACCAGGGGATAATGCAGATTTTCCTAGGCTGGGTAGTGCTACAGAAGCTAATTTGAGACAAAACTCTACTAGGCAATTAAAAGATGGGTCATTTTTACGTATGAGAAATCTTACTTTTGGATATACATTCCCTAAAAACCTATTTAAGAAAAGTGTATTTAATAAGATTAGAGTGTATGCGACAGCCAATAATTTATTCGTACTTAAAGGAGAAAAAGATTTTGATGGTTTTGATCCAGAAGTAACAAATAATATAGCGCCACTTCAACAGGGAGAAACATTTTTTACAGCGCCTCAAGCTAGACAATTTTTAATTGGAACAAGAATTACTTTTTAGAAAAAATAGTACAGAATTATGAATACAAATTTTAGACAATACAATATATTTTTCTTCACATGTATACTAGCATTTTTTTCTGGTTGCAATGATGAATTAGAAATTAACCCGGAAGATAACCTTACAGGAGACGTTGTTTTTTCATCAGAATTTGCCATTCGGGGAGCAGTAACGGGTTTATATGGGCAAGCTCTGGAAGGGGATGCACTAAATGGAAATAGATACGCTTATACAGGAATTCAATCTGATGAGCTTTCTTTTGTAGGTTCTTTTCCTACTTTGATTAATGTTTTTAACTATGATACACAGGCTGTAAATGGAAGTACAGCAGCATTGTGGAGTGAAGGGTATGAGATTATTAATAATGCTAATTTTATCATAACAAAAATTCCTGATATTAATATTCAGGATTTTACTGAAGAGGAAAAAGGACAGGCTATTGCAGAAGCAAAATTTATGAGGGCTATGATGTACTTTGAACTTTCTAGAATATATGGACAACCATTTCAATTTGATAATGGAAATAGCTTAGGAGTCCCTATTTCTACAATACCATTTGATGATACGGCAACTCCGGATCAATTTAATATTGCTCGTAGCTCATTAAATGAAGTGCATGGTTTCATAAAAAACGATTTAGAAGATGCAATTCAGGGATTAGCAGAATCGTCTGATAATACAAGAGCTTCTAAAGGAGCAGCTCAAGCGCTGTTAGCCAGATTACATTTATATAGAGAAGAGTGGAATGAGGCAGCAGATTTGGCAAATGAAGTGATAAATTCAGGGGAGTATGCTTTAGCTCAGGATTATACATTTTATAAATCATTATCTAATGAAAATATATTTGTATTAGCAAATAACTCTAATAATAATGCAACAAATACAGGAAATGGAGCTAGTTTGATAAATTTTGCGAATCCAACCCCGCTTCCTGGGAGAGGAGATATGTACTATTCAGATTTTTTAGTGAGTAGTTTTGAAAGTGGAGATATAGCTGCTTCTAATTCGGAAGGAAGAGATCTGAGGTTAGTGCAAGCTTCCAGAGTAGGAAATAATGCAATTGAAGAAGAACGAATCTTCCAAGATAAAGTAGCTCCGTCAGGGCTCAACCCTTTGCCTGTCATTAGAATTGCAGAGATGTATCTCATAAGAGCAGAAGCTAATTTAAGAGGAGGAACTTCTATAGGTGATACGCCGGTGAATGACATCAATAGAATAAAAGAAAGAGCTGGTTTGGAAACAATAGCAACGATTACCCTTGATGATATACTAGAAGAAAGGTTAAAAGAATTCGCAGTAGAAGGACATAGAAGAATGGATTTGTTAAGAAATAGAAGAGCTCTTAGACAACCTGGTGATGCTCAGTTTACAGTATCTCAGTTTGGAGCAGATAAAACAATATTCCCTATTCCTGCTGCACAAGTTAATATAACTCCTTTATTGGAACAAAATACAGGGTATTAAGAAGTATACGAATCATACTTTGTACAATAAAAGATTTATGTAATCACTTATTTAAACTAATTTTCATTTTAAAATAAGGTGACTCTACTGAGTCACCTTATTTTTTGTGATATACTACAGAAAGTCGATTGGAGGGAAAAGGAAAATACTATATATTATAATAAAACTCTTATGAATCTATTTTAGAAAGGTAATAAGATTTTTTGTCAGAAATAGCTCAGAAAACCCTATGTTTTTTTGTATCCATAGTAAGGTATTCTCTGAATAAAAAAAGACATGAGTAGGGTCGTTTTTATACCACCAGGTTTCGAATTTTACACCCGGTTGATAGAGAGTTGTTTTACAGAATAAGCGACCACCGGGAACTAATAAAGAATGGAGCATATTAAATTCCTTAAAAGGGGTATAAAAATGCTCCATTACTTCACAGCATACAATATAGTCGTAATTACCGGATAAAGCGTTTTGGTTTGGATCAAAATAAGGGTCATAGGTCGTAATATCATACTTAGAATCTCTAAGTAAACTTGTAATCACCGGACCACTTCCACTTCCATAGTCTAATCCTTTGTGTTGTTTTGAATAATGTGTACGTACGTCTTCTACTATAGGGCTAACAAATTTCTGGTAGCCTATATTATGGATATCATTATTATGTAATTCATACCGGGCTTTTTCTTCCTCAGCAGATAAAAAATAGATAGCATCTAAGAATACCCCATTGCATGTAGGGCAATTATAATATGTTTTTTGCTGAATTTTGGAAAAAATATCAAGACAAGCTGTATTACATAATGGACAGCACGGCATAGATATTTATAACGCTTTTAGCTTATTTAGCTTCGTTTTCCAAACCTCAAGACTTTCTCGGTGTTTCGCAATGTTTTTCTTAACATCTAATACCATAGGATTGTCATCCTTAGCATTTTTGAAGAACTGTAAGTTGTTTTCTAACTGCCGGATCTCATTGTGTACTTCTTCGATTTTTTTACGAATGAAGTTTTGTTCATTTCTAATAGCACGCTCGTCATTCTGATTAGAAAGTGCATTTAGCTTGTTTTCATACTTAATAAGTTCAGTTTCCTTTCGGCTCATATTCAGTTGACCAAATAAATCATCCAGGATTTTATTATAATCGTTCTCAATACTTTTTTTGTTAAAAGGAACTCTTCCTATTTCTTTCCAAGCAGCAATATTTTCTTTTATAGTAGCCAGATCGCTTTCAGGATTACCAGATAAAGTAAGGTCTTTTAAAGCTTCTATATGTTGCTTCTTTTTCTCATAAGCAGCAGTTTCTTCTTTATTAGCTTCGTCTCTTTCTGCATGAATACGGTCGAAATAAAAGTTACAAGCATCTTTAAAGCGTTTCCATATTTTATCACTCTCTTTTCTGGGAACATGTCCGATTTTCTTCCAGTCAGACTGGATTTTTTTCATTAGAGGAGTAGTAGAGGAGAAATCATCATTATCCTTATTGTCCTCTGCAATTTTGATCAGCTCTAATTTTTTATTTAGATTCTCGAATTGATCTTTCTTTAAATTTTTATAAAAAGCATTTTTCTCTCGGTTAAAATCCCGAATGGATGTTTTGAAGAGCGTCCAGGTTTCTTCATTGACATTACTAGGGACTTTTCCAGCTTTAAAAAACGCTTCTCTGAGAGCCTCTATTTCCTTAATTTTTTGTTGCCAATCATTATGACTTTTAGAAGGTTTAGCCGCAATTTCCTTTATTGAATTGATGATCTCAGTTTTAACTTCCAGGTTTTTTTCATAGACTTTATCCTGTTCTCTGAAATAGCCTTGTCTGTTCTCATGGATTTGTTTGGTAAGAGCACTAAATTTCTCCCAGATAGGTTCTCGGTATTCTTTTGCCACAGGACCAAGATCTTCTTTCCACATTTTATGTAAGAGCTGTAATTCTCTAAAAGCGCGATTTACATCTGTTTCCTGAGCTAATTCAGTAGCCCTTTCTATAATTTTTAATTTCTGATCCAGATTGTGTTTAAAATCTAAATCGCGAAATTCTCTGTTGAGGTGTAAGAAGTCATAAAAGTTCTCAGTATGGTGATGATACGTATTCCAGACTGTGTTATACTTATCTCTTGGGATTGCTCCGGCATTACGCCATCTTTCCTGTATACTTTTGAAATGATTATAGGTAGAATTGATATTCTCATCAGCATTGAGTAGCCCTTTTAATTCTTCTATGAGGTCAAGTCTCTTTTGTAAGTTAGCCTGAAGATCTTTTTTGAGATTTTGATAAAATGCATTTCGCTTTTCTTTATAATCAAAATACACAGAATTAAATTCTTTCTTTACAGGGGTAGAATAATAGAAATCAATCAAATTTCCACCATCAGCAATAAATTCCTCTCTTTTTTGTTCGAATTCTTCATTGAATTTATTGTTGAATTCCAGTTTTATTTCTTCTACATGTTCTTTTATTGCCTGAACCTTTTCATTTTTGATTAAAAGCCTAAGCTCTTTAATCAATTCTTCTTTGCTCATGGCATGATAATCCTTTTTTTCGATGTCATGTTTTTCGGAAATTCCTTCATCTTCACTTTCTTCAGCAACAGCATTATCCATTTGCGCTTGAATCTCATCGTTGTTTTTGTCCACTTTTTCCATTTCCTCGTCATTTGTAGGAGAAACTGCTTCAGGAGCGGTATTGTCAATATTGTCAGTTTGTTCTGCATTTGCAGAAGAAATCTCATTAGCTGAATTATCGACAGTAGCTTCTATTGTTTCTACCTTATTATCCTTATTTCCATCTGCTTCAGGCAGGTTATCATGTGTTGACATCGCTTAAAATGTTTATTGTTTGTCTTAACTTACTGATTGACTAAGATACTAACATCTGCTAAAAACTCAAAAGGAATTCTTTTATTTGGCATTTGTATCTTTTTGATTTTTATGTTCTAAAGAGGTTTTGAAGAGCTATTCTGTTACGAATTCCAGATTTCCCAACCTTTTTGTGCTTGTAAAATTAACATTTGCAAACCATTAGAGGTTGTGGCTCCCCTTTCTTTCCCTTTTTTCATGAATTCAGTCTCTTCAGGGTTGTAGATGAGATCGTATAAAACGTGTTTTTCAGAAATGAATTCATAAGGTATATCCGGGTAATTATAAATGTTAGGGTGTGTTCCCAAAGGGGTGCAATTTATAATGAGTTTGTATGCCCGAATAATATCTTCATCCAGATCTTTGTAATGAAGTTCTTTAAAATCGGGATTTCTGGAAACAAAGGAGTATTGAATGTTTAATTGTTCCAAAGCATAGGCAATCGCTTTGGAAGCTCCTCCAGTACCTAGGATTAATGCTTTTTTTATTTCGCTATGGAGTAATGGTTTTAGCGATTCGGTAAAACCATAATGATCACTATTATAGCCGATAAGCTTGTTGTCAGCAGTAAATTTGATCACATTTACAGCTCCTATTTCCTTTGCTGTCGGATCGAGGGCATCCAGAAAATGAATAATTTCCTCCTTGTAGGGAATTGTTACATTAAGACCTTTTATTTCATCCGAGTCTAATATTTCTTTTACATCATTAATTTGAGCGATATCAAAATTTCTATACTCGCATGATAAATTTTCGTTTTTGAATTTTTCAGAAAAAAAACTCCGAGAGAAAGAATACCCTATGTTCTTACCCAATAAACCAAATGTTTTCATTTTTTAGAAGATTTACGCGTTTGTTGCCCATACCATTCCAAGTATATAACGATACCAATACCGAATATGATGAAAAAGAGAGCGATATATGTTTGAAGAATTGAAAAATCTGGGAGATAACGATTGTAGTTATCCAGAATTGGGTTGCCATTCGCATCCAAGATATGAGAATTGGTAGCATCCATTTTGAAAACTTTTGTTTTCCAGGGCCATACAACACCTAAAGAGCCCGTTATGAAACCAATAATGATGGCAAAAGTAGCATTTTTATAACGTTTCAATACATATCCCAGAATATGAGAGAGTGAGACTAGACCTGTTATAGATCCCAGGCTAAATACAATAAGAACTTTGAGGAGTCGAATGCGTTCCCCGTCTTCCAAAAAAGAAGTATCCGCATTTATTAAGTCTTTGATAGTATCAAAAAGGGCATTGACAGAGTCAACGAGCAATAGTACATAGTTGCCTAGCAAAATAAGGATAAAAGAACCGGAGAGTCCAGGTAATGTCATTCCAGAAACTCCTATAATCCCGCAAATAAATACAAACCATAAATTGTCATTTTCTTTGGCAGGTTCTAATAAACTAATGCTAACTCCTACAATAACCCCTACCAGAATAAAACAAATATTTTGCTTACTCCAGTCGTTAAAATCTTTAATGATATAATAGATTGATCCGATAATCATCCCAAAAAATGAAGACCAGACAAATAATTCATAGTGAACAATTAGGTAATCTAACAGCTTAGAGACACTAAAATAACTAATCAGCATTCCTAAGATTAATAAACCTAGAAATTTTCCGTTTATATACCGCCAAAAACTGGAAAATCTAAAATTGATTAGAAGTTTAAAAGCTTTTAGGTTTATTTTTTGCAAAGAGTAAATAAACTCTTCGTAAAAACCAGCCACAAAAGCAACAACCCCTCCGGATACCCCAGGCACTTTATTAGCAGCACCCATTAATAATCCTTTTATCACTAAGAAAAATTTATCCCGAAGCGTACGAGTATCCTGTGGCATAGTAATGAGTTATTGTTCTTTTTTTACGGCAAGGCGTTCCAGTGTAAAAATTAATAAAAAACCTAAAGAAACTAGTAGAATAACCAGAAATATTTTAGGATCTCCTTCATATGTTGTAGGAAGAATACTTTTCTCTATAAATGGAACTTTAATTCCTTCTGAATTTACTCTCCAGGAAAGTACTTTTTTCCAGGGCCATAATTTATTCAGAGAACCGATCATAAAACCTGTAAGAATTGCTAATGTAATGTTCTTGTGGTTCTTAAACATCCAGTTTAGGATTTTGGAGAATAGTTTTAACCCTATAAGGGCTCCAATACCGATAATGATAATTTTACTTAGCGATTGGTAAACGGCATCAAAGTCTAGGTTGATAATCCCATTTCTCAATTGATTTAATATATCGATAAATGTTTGATAAGCCCCAAGTATTAAGAGAATAAAAGCTCCGGATACTCCCGGTAAAATCATAGCAATAATTGCTATAAACCCACAAAATAATAAATACCAGTTATTTTCAGGGGAACTTAGCGGTTCTGCAACTGTTAGAAAATAAGATAGAACTGCTGCTACAATAACACTGATTATCGTTTTTGGACTCCAGGAATTTATTTGTTTTCCTATATATAAAATACTAGCGATAACTAAACCAAAAAAGAAAGCCCATAAGAGTAAAGGCTGATGATGTAACAACCATTTTATAAGTTTAGCAAGAGACAATATACTAATCACTATCCCTAAAAATAAGGCGACTAAAAATGATAAGTTATAGGATTCCCAGGCAGAGAATAGCCCGTCTTTTCTCCAGGTTTTGAAAAATTTAATGTCCAGTCTATGAATGGTTTCTATAAGTTCTTCATAAATTCCGGAAATAAAAGCGATGGTACCTCCAGATACTCCAGGAACCACATCGGCAGCTCCCATGGCTAGTCCCTTTAATGTAATTATAAGGTAGTCCTTAAGACTTCGTTGCATTCTCTTTGTTTTTAAAGATTAAATGTCAAACAAATGTATGCAATTTTCAGGGGAAACCTCTGATGAAAAAAGAGGCTTTTTATTGAGGAGGTAAGATTTTTATACCAGAAAACTGAGGGAACGATTTACTACAGGTTTTAGCAGTATGTTTACTATGCGTAATCTTTATCTAGTTATGAGATAATTGGTATATAAACAGCTTGTGAGCTGATTCGGGTTGATACTATTTTTAATATTTGTCTATAAGATGTTTACTGATATTCAGAAATTATATTTTTTACTAATGATAGGTTGTAAACTGTTTCGAATAATTCTTCAAGAACAATGGTGTACTCTCTATCCAGGCGCAACGCTTTTCTCAAATGGGATTCTCCTTTGGACAGTTCTTGCGTTTCATAGTACATACCGGCTAATCGATAGTGGATTTCTGCGTTATCAGGATAAAACTCGATCGCTTGCTTTAGGTTGATAATAGCAGCGTTAGATTCCCCCAGAAATCGTAAAATATCAGAGCGATTGAGCCAGGTATCTAATTCATAATTTCCAAGTTCAATTGCTTTTTGGTAACCCGTTTCTGCTTCTTCAAAGAATGCGAGTCGATTATTGATCTTAGCATATCTTTTCCAATACAACACATTTTCACTATCAATACTAATAGCCTTATTTATATAATAGAGTGCTTTTTGATAATTGCGCTTTCTCATATAAAAATCAGTAATTGCAATCCAACCTTTATCCAGTAGGGGGTCTTCATGAACCGTTTTGGAATAATGCTGTATAGCCAGGTCATCACTTCCCAGTTTTTCAAAACACTTTCCTATACGCAATAAAGCAAAAGAGGTAGGGTCATCTAGTTCGAGTGTGATTCTATAGTTTTCAATAGCTTCGTTATAGCGTTTTAATTTTTCCAGTACTTTTCCTTTTTCCAGATAGGCACCGATAAAGTATTCATCACTGATGATGGCAAAATCAAAAGCTGCTAATGCTTTTTTGAACATTCCCAGGTCATAGTATTGCTTTCCTATTTGATGCCATGCGACTTCGCAATATGGGTTTTTGTCGAGAAATCGATTCAGGTATTCTATAGCTTCTTCATGTTGTTCGAGGAAATCAAAGCAATAGATGATATTGTATAAGGCAGAGTAATCTTCTCCATCAGCCTCCAGGCATTTCATGAAGTTAATTTTGGCATTCTCAAAATCATCCATAAAAAGATATTCCATTCCTAATAAAGAAAATACATCGGCTTCATTAGAAGTGTAACTCAGCGCCATAAATAATAAATCAATGGCTTCTTTATGTTTGTTTTGTTTGGAAAGGATATTTGCTTTTTGGATATAAATTTCTTCGTTTTCAGGCTCAATAGCATGGAGTTGAGCAAGTAAGGTATCTGCTTTTTCCAAGCGATCCTCAAATACCAATACCTCTACCTGTAAGAGTTTTAAATTAACGGATGAAGGATGTTGAGAAAGACTTAAGGAAATAGCTTTTTTAGCTTTGGCTATTTTTCCGTTTTCTAAATAATGATGAATAATTGATTCAAATTCATTAGAGTCAAAGAATTTGACATCATTCGATCGTAACATGGATTCGTATCGTGTAAGTGATAAGTTATCCTCTTCTTCGTGGTTAAATTTCATACATCTTAAGTATTAGGTCATTATCTAAGATGAATAGTGAAATAAAATGACTTTTAACCGTTAGGAAAAATCTAGCCCCTGTAAATATTCCTTATTAAGTTACTATTTTTATTTCGCTTTCCAAAATAAATTTTGGTGATACTGCTCTATTTCTTATTTAAAATTACAAATGATTTTTATTGAAAAATCAGCTGAATACTAATTGTTTTTAACAAACTAATTAACAAAAGATATACCACAGTTAGTCGATGTCAGTATGTATTTCATCTAAAATACTGAGAATGATATCACATCCCATTTTTATTTCCTCTTCACTTATTGTCAGCGGAGGGGTTATTCGAATTGCTTTGGGCTCGAAAAGAAGCCAGAAAAGTATGACTCCGGCTTCCTGGCATCTAAGGATAGCCTTAGAAGTAATGTCTTCGGATGGGGTCATTATTGCCAGCATAAGACCAGTGCCTCTTATTTCCTTGATTAAAGGATGGATTAGTAAGGATCGGAATAGTTTTTCTTTTTCAAGTGAAGCTGCCATTACGTCACTTTCGGTTATCTCTTGTAAAGTAGCTAGTGCGGCGGCGGCAATGACCGGATTTCCTCCAAAAGTGGTGATATGTCCTAGTTTAGGATTGTCTTGTAATAGGTTCATCGTCTTAGTGTCGGTTGTAAATGCTCCGATAGGCATACCTCCTCCCATACCTTTGCCCATAACCACAATATCTGGAACAATATCATAATGCATAAAACCAAATAACTTTCCGGTTCTTCCGAAACCAGGTTGAATTTCATCTAAAATTAACAAAGCACCTACTTCAGAACATCTATTGCGTACTTTTTTTAAGTAGTCATTTACAGGAGTTATAAAACCGGCTCCTCCCTGAATAGTTTCTAAAATAACGGCAGCAGTTTTAGTGGTGATTAGGGATAGCTCTTCTTCTTGGTTAAACGTTATGTAATTAACATCCGGAATTAAGGGTCTAAATGCCTGTTTCCGTTCTTCAAACCCCATAACACTCATGGCTCCCATAGTGTTTCCGTGATATGCTTTTTTTGCAGTGATAATCTGACTTCTTCCAGTGGCTCTTCTGGCAAGCTTTAAAGCTCCTTCGATCGCTTCTGTTCCTGAATTGGTCAGATAGGTTTTTTGAAGAGGGAATGGTAAGTGTTCTGCCAATAATTTCGTGAGTGTTACAGCTGGCTTTAGAATGTATTCCCCATATACCATTACATGCAGGTAACTGTCTACCTGCTCTTTGATAGCATTTATAACTCTAGGGTGTTGATGACCTAAACTACAAGCAGAAACTCCTGCTACAAAATCCAGATATTTTTTATGAGAAGTGTCATAAATAAAAGAGCCTTTGGCATATGATACTTCCATAGCCAATGGTGTAGAAGTCGTCTGTGCCTGATATGTGAAAAAATCCTTTTTCATTTTTTTAAAAAGCGTTTTAAAGCGTACGGTAATAAAAAAGTCAAGTCTTAATTATCCGGAGGAAGTGTTTCCTCATTTTCATCCTCGGGAGACGGATTTAGTTCTTTATTTGTCTTTTTGAGTTCTGCATCTTTTAGGTGTTGTTCCATAAGACGAGACCCTTCAGGGTTATTGTCTTCGAGTCTTTTTAATGTTTTTTCGTCGAAGAAATCCTCTTCTTCCTTTGGGAGAGGGATTCCTTTTATTTTAGTAAGTACAGGTTTTTTCTCTCCTTTGAATAAATCTTTTTTACTCATGATTTGTTCATCCCCCCTCCAGTGAAAACCGGATAGTTCTCGAGCATTTTCTGGTAGGTCAATTTCTCTATAGAGTGTGCCGTCTACATTTTGATAATAATAGACATCCTCAATTTCTCGATTGGTAAATAATAACCGTATTGAACTTGATAAAACTTTATTAATTCCAATGAGTTTTAAGTCTCCTTCACTTTCTCTTTGATAAAAGATAGTTTCTGTGTTTTTATCTATATCTACTTGATAGAGTTCGTTATCTTTGAATAAACCTGTTAGTGTTTGTCCTTTGACCTGATTATATCCTGCCTGTAAGGTGTCTTCCTGAACTAAAAATGCATTTTGATATACCAGAAGTGAATCTAGTTTTTCGGTTTCTGTATTAGATATTATTTTTATGGTATCTCCCGTCATTTGATTTTTTTCGGACCAGATGATAGGACGTCCGATTAATTTGGTATATCCTGTAGTTTGATTCACATTAATAGAATCACTTTTGCCGCTCATATTACTCTTGTATATTCTTACATCATAAAAACCATTCATGATCCGATGATTAGGTTTTCCTGTTACCATGAGTGTATCGCTATGTATGTATATAGAGTCGTTTTCCTGTAAGGTAGCTGCAAGTGCTCTTTTGGTAATAAAAACAGAGTCTTTGTCTTTAAAAACCTCGGCATAATGACCGGTAATGACCGATTTATTAGTGGTATCCAATACTTTAATATTATTAGTAGCCGAAGCAAACTGAATACTGCTGTTATAAAAAATACTATCCCCAAACACGGTGCGATTGTTATAGTCAATTCTAGCATTTTTTATCGCATATCCTACATTGACCTTTGTATCATAAAAACCCCTCTCACAATATAAAGTACTTTCTTTTCCTTTTACAGTAGAAGGTCCGTAAAGATATGTGTGACCATTTTCTGAAAAATAGTCCAAACGATCTGAATTGACTGTGTTTTCCGGGTTAATAATTTCTACATTAGTATTAAAAGAATATTGTTTTCTATCCATGTAATAGCGTCCAATCAGACTGGTCAAGGTATTAGAAGAATCTTTGACCGTTCCTCCACTTCTGTAATATGCTTGTTGTTTTAAGCGGTCAAAAAAGAGCGTATCCGTTTGCAATGTATTTGATGGGGTTTCCATAAAAACATCATCACTGGCATAGGCAAACTGAGTATTACCATTGTATTCAGCATATTTACTAGTCATGGTAATTGTATCTCCTTGTTTCATTTTTACATTACCAAGTGCTTTTACAAACTTATTTTCGCTATAATGAATTGCTTGATCACACCAGATTTCAATTCCTTCGTGTTCCATATATACTTGCTTGTCTACTTTAGCAAGGATAGTTGCTCCAGGAAAACGTTCCTGATCCTTAATAGTACGATCCGATTGTACCTTTATTTTTTTGCCTTCCTGAGCCGAGGTAAAAAAAGAACATAAAAGGGCGAATACGATAAATATTGATGTGTTTTTCAAGTCTACTGAATTTGTGTGCAAAATAACGAAAATTGTATCTAATAGATGAATGTTCCAATGGTAAAAAATGGCTTAACAACACATTAAAAACGTCACAAAACAAAAAGTGTTACAAGGAATTCAATATAAATATACGTATCTTTAGAAAGTACTGATTGTGCCGTTTATCGGTTAAAAAAACATTTTTAACGTATAAATCATGCTTAAATTTATAAATTTAACATAATTTTACGATTTGGTAATTGTGGAATTATAATTTAAAAAAAGTAGATCCTCATGAGAAAAATAATACTTGGATTGTGTATTGGTTTTAGTCAGTTGATATTTTCGCAAGTTGACGCTGATGCCATTTTTGCGTTACAGCGAGTTACTACGACAGAAATGAATGCAATTGTTTCTCCTGCAGAAGGGGCTATGGTATATAATACTGATACGGAAAGAGTTTATGAGTACGATGGCGCACAATGGTTGAAATTGATGGTAGAAAAAAGTATTATTAAGAATGTAACCGCTAATTATACATTAGTATTAACGGATAATGGATGTGCTATCACAGCTAATAGTACTACAGATATGACGATTACGATTCCGGCAGGTTTGCCAGTAGGATATAATGTTAGTATTTATCAAATTGGAACAGGGGTGGTTACTATTCAGGGAGCAGCGGGAGTTACCGTTCGACACCGATTACTTCGTTTTAAAACAGCTGGACAAGATGCAGGAGTAGGGGTGTTGTCGACTGGTACAGATACATATCATATAACTGGAGATTTGACAAAATGAAAAAGATAGTACTTTATATATGTATAGCACTTGTTATGTATGAAGGGAATACTCAGATAGCTTATTATAATCAATTCCCAACATTGAATTTACACCATGTATTAGACGATAAACTGGATAATATCAGTTTTGCTTTTTCTATGCGATTGGTGCATTCTGATTATACAGGTCCGCTGGTACGGTTGAGAAGGGTAAGTGATAATGCGGAACAAGATTTTTGTGCGGGACAAAATGATATTGTAGATATAGACTTAATCAATACCTGGAGAGGAGGAGCTAATGTATTTGTTGTGACCTGGTATGACCAAAGTGGCTTAGGAAGAAATGCAACCCAAACAGATACAAATAGACAGCCTCGTTTTTTTCCGGATGTTACAATCCCTCACTTTCAGGGTGATGGAACCAATGATTTTTTGATAATAGGAACCAGTATTCAGGTGTTGACTAATAATGGAGTTAATGGAACTGTATTGGGAGTTATGAGAGCGACTACGAAGTCACAGCACTCATTTGGAGTATTGACGAATAGAGATCGATGGTCAACTCATATTAATTGGAGTGATAACAGAATGTATTTTGATCCTGGTATTTGTTGTAATTCGAGTAGAAGTATTGCTAATGGAGCCAGAGTAAATGTATGGGATCATTATTCCTTTATGAAGACAGATACTAATGTGATTATCCGGGTAAAAGGGGTAGAGTTGCTAAATGGAGCACATACAACAGGTCGTTGTACAGTGAACACCAATTTCTCTATTTGCTGGGCTAATGGGAATGGAGTAAATAATTTTTCTACAACTTCTTTTAGTGAATTAATCATGTACAATACACATATCAGTGCGACTTTTTATGAGGGAATAGAAGATAATGCTGTTGAGTTTTGGGGGTTGTAATTAGAAAAGATAGAGATTTCTGAAAAAATAAAGGCTTTCTGAAATTCCAGAAAGCCTTTTTGTATGATAAAGGATCACTTTTTTATCTGTGAATTGTTTGTTTTCTGTCAGGTCCGACAGAAACAATTGTGATCGGTGTTTCAATTTCTTTTTCTATAAATGCTATATAGTCGTTTAATTCCTTAGGGAGTTGAGAAGCTTCAGTCATTTCTGTAAGATCTTCAGACCATCCTTTTAATTCTGTGTAAACAGGAGTTACATTTTCAGGTTCGATATTGTAAGGAAGGTGTGTGATAGGTTCTCCCTTATATTTATATGAAGTACATACTTTTAAGGTTTCAAACCCGCTAAGTACGTCTCCTTTCATCATCATTAATTGAGTGACTCCGTTTACCTGAACAGCGTATTTAAGAGCGACTAAATCTAACCATCCACATCGACGAGGTCTTCCGGTTGTTGCTCCAAATTCATGCCCTACAGTTGCCATGGTTTCCCCATCTTTATCAAATAATTCGGTAGGGAAGGGACCACTACCTACTCGGGTAGTATATGCCTTGAAAATACCAAATACATCCTTAATTTTATTAGGAGCAATTCCTAAACCAGTACATGCTCCGGCAGCAGTAGTATTCGATGAAGTCACAAATGGGTATGTACCAAAGTCAATATCCAGTAAAGATCCTTGTGCTCCTTCTGCTAATATTGTTTTTCCTTCTTTTTGCGCATTGTGAAGGTATTCTTCGCTATCTATAAATGTCAGTTTTTTGAGGTTCTCAATTGCTTCAAAAAACTTGCTTTCCAGCTCAGCTAGATTGTATTCAACTTTTACGTTGTAAAAAGCAATCATCGCTTCATGTTTATCCGCTAATGAACGATAACGATCTTTCCAGTCATCAAGCTCTAGATCTCCAATACGGATTCCGTTTCTTCCGGTTTTATCCATATAAGTAGGACCAATTCCTTTTAGAGTCGAACCAATTTTTTCTTTACCCTTTGCTAATTCTGAAGCTTTATCAAGAATTTGATGGGTTGGCAGAATCAAGTGTGCTTTTCTGGAAATAAGAAGTTTTGATTTGTAATCAATATTATATTTGTCCAAATTTATTAATTCGTTATTGAATATTACAGGATCAATTACAACACCATTACCAACTACATTAATGGCTTTATCATGAAAAATACCACTAGGGATTGTGTGTAATACATGTTTTATACCATCAAACTCCAAGGTGTGTCCTGCATTTGGTCCTCCCTGAAATCTGGCTATTATATCATAATCTTTTGTAAGAACGTCTACAATCTTTCCTTTACCCTCGTCTCCCCATTGAAGACCAAGTAATAAATTTACCGCCATTAGTTATCTTGATTTGTTGATTTTTTTTTCGTTCCGTAGAAATACAAAGAATGATTTGTAATGTCTACTTCAAAAATTTCTTCGATTGTTTTTTTTATTGATTGAATCCTGGGATCACAAAATTCCAGTACTTCTCCAGAGTCTGTGAGGATTAAGTGATCGTGTTGTCTGTCGAAATACGATTTTTCGTATTGCGCCTGACTCTGACCAAATTGGTGCTTTCGTACCAATTTACACTCCATCAATAATTCGATAGTGTTGTATAAAGTCGCACGACTCACTCTGTAGTTTTTGTTTTTCATTTTGATATAAAGAGACTCTATATCAAAATGATCGTCACTCTCATATATCTCTTGAAGGATGGCATATCGCTCAGGCGTTTTTCTATGCCCTTTTTCTTCTAAGAAGCTTGTAAATACATTCTTTACAATATTCTGATCGTTTTGTGTGTTTGATTTATTGCCCATAGACCTAAAAAATGCAAATTTACATTATTTTTTATTCTCTTACTACTTTATCTATACCACTTATCTTAGAAAGATTATTTATGGCTGTTTTTAAGGTGTTTTGATTTTTGACTCCTACCGTAATTTTACCAGTAAAAACCCCATCATGCGTATCAAAGTTCATATTATAGATTGCAAGGTTCATATTGTTGGATATGATTTGCGTTACTTCATTAACGACTCCGATATTGTCAATTCCATTCAGACGAATTACAGCTTTGAATTCTTCCTGGCTAGAGTCAATCCATTTGGCTTGTATAATTCGATATGCGTAATTGCTCTGTAATTGGAGTGCGTTAGGACAGTCTTTTTTATGAACCTTTATTCCTTCATTGACAGTAATAAAACCAAAGACATTATCTCCCGCAATCGGATTACAACAGTTTGCTAGCTTATACTCTAATTTATCAGCATCTTTTCCAAAAACAATTAAGTCATATTTAGAAGTGATTTCTTCTTTATGAAGATCATTCGAATTATTCCTTCTCATTTTATTCTTGATAAAATTCATGAAGGCATTACTCTTAGTGGTCGCGAATTCTTTGATCTTTTTATTGTCTATTGTACCAATACCAACTCTGTAAAAAAGGTCAAGACTGGTTTTAAGTTTAAAATACAATACGAGCTCATTAACTACTTTTTCATTAAGGGTAATTTTTTGAGATCGCAGTTTTCGTTTTAAAATGACTTTTCCTTCTTCAGCAATATGTTTTTTCTCTTCTCTTAGTGCTGATTTAATTCTTCCTCTTGCTCTGGCGGTGGTTGCATAATCCAACCAGTTAGAAGATGGTTTTGATTTTTCAGAGGTAATAATCTCTACCTGATCTCCACTTTTTAATTCGTGGCTGAGTGGCACGAGTTTACCATTAACTCTGGCGCCTCTGGTTCTAAGACCTATTTCTGTGTGGATAGAAAAACCAAAATCTAGAGCTGTAGCTCCTTTTGGAAGGGATTTTAAATCTCCATTCGGAGTAAAAACAAAAATTTCTTTGGCATAGAGATTCAATTTGAATTCCTCGACAAAATCCACCGCATTTGCTTCTGAATTTTCCAGGGCTTCTTGAAGTCGATTTAACCATTCATCTAATCCTCGATCTTGTTTTTCTCCTTTGTTCTTGTATTTGTAATGAGCAGCATATCCCTTTTCAGCGATCTCATGCATTCGCTCACTTCTGATTTGTACTTCTACCCACTTACTATCAGGTCCAATAACAGTGATGTGAAGAGCCTCGTATCCCGTGGATTTTGGTTGTGAAATCCAATCTCTTAATCGTATCGGATTAGGACGGTAATAATCAGTGACAATTGTATAGATTTTCCAGGCAATAAATTTTTCGTTTTCTAAATCCGATTTGTAGACAATTCGAATCGCAAATTTGTCATATACTTCATCAAAGGCAATATTTTGCTTCACCATTTTTCTCCTGATAGAGAAAATAGATTTAGGGCGTCCTTTGATATCATAATTAAGCCCTTCCCGGTCTAAACCTTCTTTGATTTTGTCTGAGAATCGTTTTATATATGCATCCTGTTCTTCTTTGCTTTCTGTTATTTTTTCCAGGATATCATTATATACTTCTGGTTCAGTATATTTTAACCCCAGATCTTCCAGTTCTGTCTTGATGTTATATAAGCCAATTCTGTGTGCTAAAGGAGCGTATATATACAGCGTTTCAGAGGCTATCTTTACTTGTTTGTCAGATCGCATAGCATCCATTGTCTGCATGTTGTGCAATCGATCTGCTATTTTGATAATAATAACCCGGACATCATCATTTAATGTGAGAAGCATTTTTCTGAAGTTCTCTGCCTGAAGTGAAATGTCCTTATCCTTTTTTAAAGAAGATATTTTAGTAAGACCATCTACAATTCGAGCTACGGTTTCCCCAAACATTTGTTCAATGTCTACCAGTGTATATTCCGTATCTTCTACAACATCATGTAATAATGCAGCAGCAATAGAGGTCGCATCAAGACCAATTTCACTGGCAACTATTTTTGCAACTGCGATAGGGTGAAATATGTAGGCTTCTCCACTTTTTCTGCGTTGATTTTTATGTGCATCAACGGCAATATCGAACGCCTGTCTGATTAACTTTTTGTCTTCTTTAGAAAGGTCACGATAACTAATGCGTAGCAGTTCTTTATACTGTTTGGCTATTTGTTTATTTTCTTCTTCTATATCCGCTTCTGTCATACATAAAAATTTCTTAGAAAGCCATGGTTAGTTGTTAGATGATTTGTGAAAATGTATCTAAAGTTAAAATAAAGTTAAACCTTCAATTAAGGAAGGTAAAATATTTATAGATAAATGTACGATTAAGAATCGTAACAACCAAGTTGCTTTTATAAGGTTTTACTTGTTTAAATTCCGAATTCGCTGCAATAGTGTTGGGTGTGAGTAATGTACGAAAACCGTTGCAGGGTGTGGGGTGAGGTTACTTAGGTTATTTTTGGATAATTTTTTTAAACTACTGATTAGCGCGTGGGCATTATAGGTTTCTTTGGCAAAATCATCGGCCTGATATTCAAATGCCCTGGAGATATAATTCATAACAAGTCCGGTGATTTCAGAAATTGGGCTATACAGTACCCCGAATGCAACTAGTCCTATATGGAATGAAGGTTGTTCAACCCCTAATGCTTCTGAGAGTATCGGATTATTTATAAATAAAGAAAGAATCCAAAGTGTAATTCCTGTTACAATGATAGATAGTACAAGGTTGTATATGATATGTTTTTTCTTGTAATGTCCCACTTCATGTGCCAGTACGGCAACGATTTCTTCATTAGAGAGATTTTTGATAAGTGTATCGTAAAGCGTAATTCGTTTTTCACTCCCTAAGCCTGAAAAATAAGCATTCGCTTTTGTACTTCTTTTAGATCCATCGATAACAAATATATTTTTTAATCGAAACCCTACTTTTTCGGAATACGCTTCAATTATATCTTTTAATTCTCCAGCAGCAAGAGGTGTTTGTTTATTAAATAGAGGCACGATAATTTTTGTGTAAAACATGTTCATGCATAATGTAAATAATGAAATCAATAGCCAGGAGTATATCCAGAATTGTTCGCCTGTTAGTTGGTAAAACCAAATTACCAGAAATAAAATTCCTCCTCCGATGAATATAATCATCAGGACTTCCTTTATTTTGTCAATAAAAAAAGTTTTAGTCGAAGTTCTGTTGAAACCAAATTTCTCTTCAATTACAAATGTTCTGTAATAAGAAGCAGGAATTGATAAAATATCACTAGCTACCATTATAATACCGAAGAAAATAAGACTAACGATAGTAGGGTTGGTAGAGATGCTGCGGGCAATAGTATCCAACCAGGAAAAACCATCCAAAAAGAAAAATAGTAAGGTAGCGATTAAGGTAATACTGGATTGTACTATTTTAAACCTGAAGTTCATTGTTTTGTAGGCAATGGATTTTTGATATTCTTCTTCTGGGTAGATGTCTTTTAATTCGTCAGGGATTTTGTTATTGTAATGACTGGCATTGAGTATATCCAGAATAGTGTCGAATAAAAATACGACGACTAGTATCATAATGAGTAGGTAGAAAAGGAGGTTGGGGGTCATATTTTTTGGGTTATGGTTATTTGTATTTAAGAGTAATCTTTTATGCTGATATTATATATATTAAAATTCAAAATTTCTTTGGCGCTTTGCCTCATAAATGAGAATACCGGCAGCAACCGAAACATTCATGGAATCGATTACACCATTCATCGGAATCTTTACATTTTTATTCGTGTTCTGTAACCACATGTCAGAAAGACCTGTTGCTTCTGTACCAACGATAATTGCACTAGGTTTAGTATAATCAATTGAATAGCAATTTACGGCATTTTCCAAGGCTGCCCCATATATATTAATATTTTGTTGCTTTAGAAAGTGGATAATTTCTTCAGAGGAACCTGTTGCAATATGATTTGTGAATATACAACCAACACTCGATCGTATAATATTTGGGTTGTAAATATCGGTTTTAGGGTTGGCAATAATCACTGCATCAATATTGGCAGCATCTGCTGTTCTTAGGATGGCTCCGATGTTTCCAGGTTTTTCAGGGGATTCAGCAATCAAAATAAGTGGAGTCTTGTTTTTGAAAGAGAGTGTGTTAATAGCATTGTCTTTGGATTGTGCAATGGCAATGATTCCTTCAGTGCTATCCCGATAAGCAACTTTTTTATACACGGTTGAAGTAATTTCGAATAAGGGAAGCGAAGCATTTTCTTTTTTTACAAGCGCAAGTGCCTCTTCTCTAGGGAGAATATCAGGGCAATAAAAGACTTGTATAAGAGTGTACCCTCCCTCAATTGCCAGAGTGATTTCTCTTTTGCCTTCTATGACAAAACAATTTTCTCTTTTTCGGACTCTGGATTTCTCTATTAACTGAGATAGAAATTTAATTTTACTATTCTGTGTACTGGTGATTTGTTCAAGCATATGACAAATATAGGCAGAGAATGCTAAAAAGAAGATGTTGAGGCTAAGAGTTTCTTTCTGTAAGAAGCGTTTTTATTTCTTGAATGATTAATGGGAAATCAGAATCTAATTTTTTTATTAATAAAGAATTCTTGTCTTGAGAAGTGATATTTTCAGAAGAATGTTCAATTTCTTTGAGTATTTCAGCTTCTCTGTTGAGACCTAGTGTTTTAAAGCTTGATTTTAATTTGTGAGCCATGCTTTGAGAAGTTAAGAGGTCCTTATCTTTGATCGCTTTCTGAAGAGTCTTGTAATCTTTGGTGCTTTCTTCTAGAAATATGTTGAGAATAGATTTTATAATGTCAGGATCATTGTCAAAAGTCTGTTCCAATGAAGAGAAATCACAAAATGTTCTTGTAGAAATAGTACTAATAGTGGTATTGGGGGATAACGCCTTTTTTTGCAAAAGGGGAGAAGGGGACTGCAAACTTATGATGATCTCTTCCAGTGCTTTTTCACTAATAGGTTTGGTTAAATAAAAATTCATTCCTGATTCGATGGCAGCTTTCTTTGATTCGGGAAAAACATCTGCGGAACATGCAATGATTGGAATTTGATTGATTTTTGGATTGCTGGATTTTCGAATATTTATTGTTGTTTCTGGTCCATCCATAACAGGCATATGCATATCCATTAGAATTAGATCGTATGTATTGTTTTCTAATTTTTTTAAAGCAATTTTTCCATGATCCGCTATATCTGCTGCGATGTTCCAATTAGAAAATAATTGTTTGATAAAAAACTGATTCATTTTATTGTCTTCTACAACTAAAACATTTAGACCGGATAGATGTGAAAAATTAGAAATCTTTTGATTTTTTGATTTTTGATTTTTAATGTATGTCGATAGTTTACTTTTCTTATAGGTAATAGAAAACTCAAAAACAGATCCCTTGCCAGGCTCGCTTTTTACATTGAGATATCCATTTTGTAACTCGATCAATTGTTTAGAAATAGACAATCCAAGTCCAGTTCCTTCTATTTTGTTTTTACCCGGTTTATGAACCTGATAAAAACTTCGGAAGATGTTTTTTAACTTGTCTTCTGGGATACCGACCCCAGTGTCTTCTACAGCAAAATTAATAGTACAGGTGTCTTTTTCCTCCTCTTTGGTATATACATTAATACTAACTTCTCCTTTGTGGGTGAATTTAATAGCATTACCTAGTAGGTTTGTTAGTATTTGATTGAGACGAAACTGATCTCCTATGATAAATTTTGGGAGTTTAGAATCGATATTGGTGGTGTAGGTTAAGCCTTTTTCCTCAGCTTTTATGCTAAAACCTCTCGATAGGTTTGTGATTAATTCATGAATATTGAAATCCGTTTTATGTAGGGTGAGTTTCCCTGCTTCGATTTTAGAAAAGTCCAAAATATCATTAATGAGAACTAATAAATTCTCTGCGGAGAACTGAATTCCCTCTAGATTTTTTTTATCTGATTCAGGGTCTTCAAACTGTCCTTTTTTAATGATACTGGTAAGACCTAAAATTACATTAAGAGGGGTTCTTATTTCGTGACTCATATTAGATAAAAAAACAGATTTGGCCTTTGCAGATTTTTCAGCAGATACTTTGGCCTCCCTTATTTCATTATCAATAGTTTTCTTATTAGTAATATCTCTAAAGAACGCATTAAATAAGTAATCGTCTTTGATTTTTATAGCGATGATGGTAAGCTCTATATGAACAGTGGTTTTGTCTTTTCTTTGTACTGAAGTTTCAACTCTTCTGTTGATCAAGAGGTCATCTCCGGTATGGATGTAGTTATAAATACTACTTTTTAATTCTTGCCTGAGCTTGTAAGGAACTAGAGAGTATATACTTCTTCCAATGGTTTCTTTTCTTTTTACTTCTAAAATTGTCTCTGCCTGCCTATTCCAATTGAGTACTATTCCTTGACTATTGACCAGAATGATTCCATCCATAGCAGTTTCAAGGATATTAGCCTTTAGATGTTCACTGTGCTTTAATTCCTCTTCGATTTTCTTGCGCTCTATGATTTCTTTACTCAACTGATCATTTATATCCTGTAAATTATGCAATTGCTTTTTTAGCATTTTCAGCATTTGTTGTTTACTAGGGAAATTGATCAAATCCTTACTTAATATTTCCTCTGGGATTACATTGAGCGTGGCTGTAAAAGAGTCTAATAAGTGATAAGACTGAAAATGTTTTTGATAAATGAGTAAGTATATATTAGCAATTACATTTTCTCCCAGGGAATCTTTTATTTTCGAAAAAATTAATAACGAGTAATTGAGGAGTTTCTTCCGTTCACTGACCAGGTTTGTTACAAGTCCGTCATGTTGAGTAGTCAGGTATTGTTTGATTTGTAATATTTCGGAGTCATTAAAACTTCCGATTAATTCAGAAGCTTTTTTTAAAACTTCCGATAAAAAAATCTTACAGATAGTTAGTTCTTGTTCCTTTAGAGGTTGGAAAATAAGCTTGAAATTGGTGTATTTCCTTAATTCGCCATAAGAGTCTAGTACTTTTGTTCGAAGTTGTTGTTTGGAATAACGCTGAATAATGTTTTTTTCTATAAGATGTTCTTCCAGTAATAAATATATTTCGGTTAGTGAATCTATTTTATGGGTAAAAGATAATTCTTTAAAATAAGAAATTTTCGTTTTTAAATTTATGGCGTTAGAAGGTATGTCGATTTCTTTCCAAAGAAAGTCAATAAGTTCAATTATCTTCTTTTCTTCTGTGTTCTTTGGAAAGTCAACATTTTTATTGGGTGTTATGATTTTTCGAAACCAACGTCCAATCATAGAGGTGTCATATTTTACTGGCTTTATATATCTTATAGAATCCTAACGCTGAAAGTCCCCAGGTAATTATAAGAGCAATAAACCATACATAGTTGCCCAGTGTATCTCCCAGAAGTGTTTTGAATAAATTATATCCAAAAATATGAGCAATTTGCATATGTAGATGCCCAAGGGCCATAACAACAAACCCCCAGGCTAATAGAGCCATTCCTGCTCCTAATTTCCCGCCCTTTAATCGGGTTGCTGTAAGAAAACTAAAAATAAGCGCGATAGCTAGGAAGGGGAGTTCGAGTAGACCAAAAATTTGCTCAGCTCCAAGAGTGCCTTTCTCGTGTAATGATCCTGAATCTTGGGCGATTATGGGGATGCTGTTTAATAGCGAAAGTAATAATACAGGTAAGAGGTAATTTTTTTTCATACGATTCAAGTTTAGTTAAATGTAAGAAAAAAAAGTGTATAATGTGCTATGTTTAATAGATAAAACGCATGTTTTATCCGATAAAATGCATTTTTTTAAGATGAAATACAAAAAAAATCCTGTAGGTTTTACAGGATTTTTTTCTAAATGAGATTATATTTTTATTAAAAAAATTACTTTATTTTATCCGCAATAGCTTTAAAAGCTTCAGGGTTATTCATTGCTAAATCAGCAAGAACTTTACGATTAAGTTCTATGTTGTTAGCTTTTAATTTTCCCATAAATTGAGAATAAGATAAACCGTGTAAACGAGCACCTGCATTAATACGAGTGATCCATAGTGCACGGAAAGTTCTTTTCTTATTTCTACGGTCTCTATAAGCATATGACATTGCTTTGTCAACCGCATTTTTTGCTACAGTCCAAACATTTTTACGACGTCCGAAGTAACCTTTTGCTTGCTTAAGAACTCTTTTTCTTCTAGCTCTTTTAGCAACTGAATTTACTGATCTTGGCATAATTTTAAATTTTTTAGTAGTAGGCGTCTGCTTGCGCAGTACTTTTGTATATCATTTTTTTGATAAGAGCCTAACTCCTGGGTTTATAATAATTCTAACCGGATTAAAGAAGAAATTACTTAATACGTAATTGTTCTTTAATACTATTTTCATCGCTTTTGTGCACTAACGTAGAGTGCGTTAAAGCAAGCTTACGCTTTTTAGATTTTTTAGTCAATATATGACTCTTAAAAGCGTGCTTTCTTTTGATTTTACCAGTACCAGTAAGCTTAAAACGCTTCTTAGCACTAGATTTCGTTTTCATTTTAGGCATTGTATCCTTGTTTTTATAATAATCTCACTTATTATTTTTATTCTTTGTATTTAATGAAAAATAAAAGAAGGTTATTTTGTTTTCTTAGGTGCGATGAACATAATCATTCGCTTTCCTTCAAGTTTAGGCATTTGCTCTACTTTTCCATATTCCTCAAGTTCTTGAGCAAGTTTTAAAAGCAGAATCTGACCTTGGTCTTTGTAGATGATAGAACGTCCTTTAAAGAATACATAAGCCTTTAATTTGGAACCTTCACTTAAGAACTTAATAGCATGTTTCTTTTTAAACTCATAATCATGCTCATCTGTATTGGGTCCAAACCTGATCTCTTTGACAACAACTTTTGTTGCTTTAGATTTTAGGGCTTTGTCTCTTTTTTTCTGTTCGTATAAGAATTTTTTATAATCCATTATTTTACAAACAGGGGGTACTGCTTTTGGTGAGATTTCTACCAAATCTAATTCTTGCTCTTCAGCAAGTGCTAGAGCTTTTTTGGTAGGGTATACACCTACCTCTACGTTATCACCAACTAGACGTACTTCATCAACTCTAATTTTATGGTTGATTCTGTGAGCATCTTCTTTGATTACTCTTAGTGGCTTTTGAGACCTTTTTCTTCTTATTGCTATGACTTAAAAATTTAAATTAAACTTAGTTTATATTAAACATCAAATTTCTTCAATGTCTTATCAATTTCTTCTTTTATAATATTAGAGAACGCTTCGATATTAACAGTACCAATGTTCTCTCCTCCATGTTTACGAACAGAAATTGTTCCGTCTTTTTCCTCTTGTTCTCCAACAATGATGATAAAAGGGAACTTGTTCATTTCTGCCTCTCTGATTTTTTTACCAATCGTCTCATTTCTATGATCGGCAAGGGCGCGAATTTCGTTATTTTCTAACAAATTTAAAACTTTTTCCGCGTATTTTTCATATTTCTCGCTGATAGAGAGGATAATGGCTTGTTCAGGCATAAGCCATAATGGGAAATTTCCACCTGTATGTTCTAGTAAAATTGCGATAAAGCGTTCCAGACTACCAAAAGGTGCTCTGTGGATCATAACAGGTCTGTGTAGCTCATTGTCACTGCCTTTGTAAGTGAGGTCAAATCGCTCAGGTAGGTTGTAGTCAACCTGAATAGTACCGAGTTGCCAACTTCTGCCCAAAGCATCTTTTACCATAAAATCAAGTTTAGGGCCATAAAAAGCAGCTTCTCCTTCTTCTATGACGAAATTAAGTTCCTTGTCTTTTGCAGCATTAATAATAGCTTTTTCTGCCTTTTCCCAATTTTTTGCTTCTCCTATATATTTCTCCGGTTTCTTCGGGTCTCTTATAGAAACTTGTGCTGTAAAGTTCTCAAAGCCTAAAGAACCAAAAACGTACAATACTAAATCAACAACTTTTTTGAATTCTTCATCTAGTTGATCAGGGGTACAAAAAATATGTGCATCGTCCTGAGTAAAACCTCTAACTCTGGTTAATCCGTGTAATTCTCCACTCTGCTCATATCTATATACGGTACCAAATTCAGCGTAGCGTTTCGGAAGATCCCTGTATGACCAGGGGTTATTGTTGTATATCTCACAGTGATGAGGACAATTCATAGGTTTTAATAAAAACTCTTCCCCATCAGCAGGAGTATTTATTGGCTGAAAGCTGTCTTCTCCATATTTGGCATAATGACCTGAAGTTACATAGAGCTCTTTTTGACCAATGTGTGGTGTTACGACCATTTCATAGCCTGCTTTCTTTTGGGCTTTCTTTAAGAATTGTTCCAGGCGTTCTCTGAGTGCAGCACCTTTAGGGAGCCATAAAGGAAGTCCTTGACCTACTCTGGATGAGAACGTAAATAAACCAAGCTCTTTACCTAATTTTCTGTGATCCCTCTTTTTGGCTTCTTCTAAAAGTTCTAGATATTCTTTAAGCTCTTTTTGTTTAGGGAAAGAAGTACCATAAACACGAGTCAATTGCTTGTTATTTTCATCTCCTCTCCAGTAAGCACCCGCTACACTCATGATTTTTACAGCTTTGATAATTCCAGTGTTAGGAATGTGTCCTCCACGACATAAATCAGAGAATGTATCATGGTCACAGAAGGTAATGGTGCCGTCTTCCAGGTTTTCAATTAACTCTACTTTATACTCATTTCCTTCTTGCTTGTACTTTTCTAAAGCTTCCGTTTTTGAAACAGCTCTCATTTTAAACTCGTGTTTCCCACGGGCTATTTCAAGCATTTTATCTTCGATTTTTTTGAAATCTTTTTCGGAGATTGTCTGATCGCCAAGATCTACATCGTAATAGAATCCATTTTCGATTGCAGGACCAATAGAAAGTTTTACGCCAGGGTATAACTCTTCCAAAGCTTGTGCAAGGACATGAGAGCTTGAATGCCTAAAGGCATTTTTTCCTTCGTCATCTTTCCATGTGTATAAAATAAGATTACCATCGGTTGTCAATTCGGTAGAGGTCTCAATGGTATTGGTATTGAATTTAGCAGAAATAACATTTCTTGCGAAACCTTCACTGATGTCTTTAGCAACTTCCATAGCGGTTATTCCGCTGTTGTATTCTCTAACCGAGCCGTCTGGCAACGTAATTTTAATCATGTTTTTATTATATTATAAGAGACAAAGATAATACGATATTAAAATTCATACAACACTTAGGGGTTACATTTATTATATAAATGATTGATTTTTTTTACAGAAAACATTTAGTTTCTTACGAAGTGTATATATATTAAGGTAAAAGGAGCAGTTTTTGTTTTGGTTTGATCTGGAACTTTTTTGTGTAAAGCTAAGTTTTTGTTTGATAGCGGATTGCTAAATAATTTAAAAAAAACGCAAAAAAAGTATTGCTGAATATGAAAAAGGTTGTATGTTTGCACCCGCTTAGCCGAGGGGCTGATGTTCATTGAAAACGGGGATTTTAAAGGAGTAAGTATTTAGAAATACTTGCTTTAAAAAATCATTAAAAAGCACACTTTTTTGTTTCGGTAAAATACATATTTTCTTGTAAGAGTAGGTGTGAGTTATCGAGTAATTATAGCAAGTTTTTTGTTAGGTAAACTATGGTTTATTTAAGATTTAAAAACTGTTATAAAAAAGTAAAAAAAACTTTAAAAAAACTTTAAAAAAAGTTTTGTCAGAAACAAAAAAGGTTTGTATGTTTGCACCCGCTTATCGAAAGGATAAGAGTTCATAAAAATAGTTATACTGGAGTA
>NZ_JBHULX010000031.1:0-555 GCF_042684685.1 Aquimarina hainanensis
GAATTTGATGAACCTTATCCATCTGAAGAATAAAATGAGACATTTAATTCTATTCTTGTTTTCTTTTCTAGTTGTTACATCGTGTATAGCACAAAAACAAAACATCATGAAAACTTTTGATATAAAAAACTTTAAAAAAAATATTAAGGGATTAGATTATCAATTTATTGATAAGGATAGTTCTATAGTCATTCAAAATGAAAGTCAACTTGAATATAGAGAAACAATACAACCTAAAAATTCTTTTTTTCATACAATTAATTTATATCATAAATCAGGAAAATTAAAAACCACATATCAGATTTATCCTGATCTTTTTCTTAAAGGAGTTCGAAAAGAATATGATGAACAAGGAAATTTAGTAAAAGAAACAGATTATGATGCACCCTATAAGTTTACTTGGGAAAATGTTTTAAAACTAATTAAAGAAAGGAAAATTGATATGTCTCATGAACAATTTCAGGTAAATAGAAGTTTTGGTTTTGGAACAGAAAATATTGGTAAAGAAACCGAAAAACCTTTTTGGGCAGTTACTTATGGAGTTAATGGTCGTGA
>NZ_JBHULX010000031.1:565-1409 GCF_042684685.1 Aquimarina hainanensis
GTTACGGGGGAATTTTTCCCAGATGATTTTTTAAAAGGAGTTTGGAAAGAATATGATGAACAGGGTAATTTAGTAAAAGAAACTGATTATGATGCACCTTATAAGTTTACTTGGGAAAATGTTTTGGAACTAATTAAAAAAAGAGAAATTGATATGAATCACGAACAATTTCAGGTAAATAGAAGTTTTGGTTTTGGAACAGAAAATATTGGTAAAGAAACCGAAAAACCTTTTTGGGCAGTTACTTATGGAGTTAATGGTCGTGAAAAACTAAATGTTATTATTATTGATGGGGTTAATGGGAGTATAATTAAAAAGTACCTTGAAGATTACCCTGCTGGTGGGGATTACGATGATGAATAAAAAAAATATTCTGTTACTATTCTTTTTTATGGTGTTAGTTTCTTGTTCTGCACAAAAACAAAACACTATGAAAACTTTTGATATTGAAACCTTCGAGAAAAATAAAATAGATAATGAGTATAAAATTGTTACTAAAGATAGTACGATAATCAAACAAGGTCTATGGCATTCCGGTTATGAAGAAATAATCAGCTATAAAGGATCATATATTCAAACGTACAATAAATATTATAAGACTGGAATATTAAAATTAACAGGAGACTTTTACTCTAACGATTTTGAAAAAGGAGTTTGGAAAGAATATGATGAACAAGGTAACTTAATAAAAGAAACTGATTATGATGCACCTTATAAATTTACTTGGGAAGATGTTTTAAAACTAATTAAAGAAAGGAAAATTGATATGTCTCATGAACAATTTAGAGTGATTAGAGGGAGTAGCGAAAAAGGAACCTCATGGGCTATTGTTTATGATAAACCT
>NZ_JBHULX010000031.1:1419-2427 GCF_042684685.1 Aquimarina hainanensis
ACAAAACATCATGAAAACTTTTGATATTGAAGCATATAATAAAAAAAAGAAAAACCCTGGTTATGATGGATATTATTTAAAAGATAGTACCTACATAAGACAATTTGATGCTGGAGGAGATGGTATTTATACAAATTATATTGAGGTAATAACACATCCCAATAATTTTTTTCAAGAGTACAGAGTTTTTCATCACAATGGAAAAATAAAAATTGATGGATTAAAATTTTTTAACGATTTTGAAAAAGGAATTTGGAAAGAATATGATGAACAGGGTAATTTAGTAAAAGAAACTGATTATGATGCACCTTATAAGTTTACTTGGGAAAATGTTTTGGAACTAATTAAAGAAAGGAAAATTGATATGTCTCATGAACAATTTAGAGTGATTAGAGGGAGTAGCGAAAAAGGAACCTCATGGGCTATTGTTTATGATAAACCTAAAACTCATGATAAACTGGGAGTAATTAATATTGATGGAATAACTGGAAAGATTACTAGAGAAGCAGAAATAGACTATCCTGCTGATGGGGATTACGATGATGAATAAAAAAATATTCTGTTACTATTCTTTTTTATGGTGTTAGTTTCTTGTTCTGCGCAAAAACAAAACACTATGAAAACTTTTGATGTAGAGCAATTTAACAAAAACAAGATAAATAACCGATATACTTATATTTCTAAAGATAGTACTAAAGTAGAACAAAGTACTTGGCAATTTGGTTATGAAGAAACTATAACGAAGCAAAATGATTTTTTTCAAGTATATAACAAATATTATAAAGACGGTACGTTAAAAGTTACGGGGGAATTTTTTCCAGATGATTTTTTAAAAGGAATTTGGAAAGAATATGATGAACAGGGTAATTTAGTAAAAGAAACTGATTATGATGCACCTTATAAGTTTACTTGGGAAGATATTTTAAAACTTATTAAAGAGAGAAAATTAGATATGGATGCCTATGGTTTTTTGATTACAAGAGGAACTAGTGACAATGGAACTGCTTG
>NZ_JBHULX010000031.1:2437-2682 GCF_042684685.1 Aquimarina hainanensis
ATATTCTGTTACTATTCTTTTTTATGGTGTTAGTTTCTTGTTCTGCGCAAAAACAAAACACTATGAAAACTTTTGATGTAGAGCAATTTAACAAAAACAAGATAAATAACCGATATACTTATATTTCTAAAGATAGTACTAAAGTAGAACAAAGTACTTGGCAATTTGGTTATGAAGAAACTATAACGAAGCAAAATGATTTTTTTCAAGTATATAACAAATATTTTAAAGACGGTACGTTAAAA
>NZ_JBHULX010000032.1:0-758 GCF_042684685.1 Aquimarina hainanensis
GTTGATCCGTCTTCATCTACATAGTCCAGATTGGTGTTATCCGCATTTAGTGCCAGGGATGTTAATGTTTCCAGGTTACTTACATCTACAGTTGTTGTTGATCCATCCTCATCTACATAGGAGAACGTTCCATTTGCATTTTCTGTAATAGTTGTTAGCGTTTCCAGGTTTTGTACCGCTGCTGTTAGATTGATCTGATTTGTTGATCCGTCTTCATCTACATAGTCCAGATTGGTGTTATCCGCATTTAGTGCCAGGGATGTTAATGTTTCCAGGTTACTTACATCTACAGTTGTTGTTGATCCGTCCTCATCTACATAGGAGAACGTTCCATTTGCATTTTCTGTAATAGTTGTTAGCGTTTCCAGGTTTTGTACCGCTGCTGTTAGATTGATCTGATTTGTTGATCCGTCTTCATCTACATAGTCCAGATTGGTGTTATCCGCATTTAGTGCCAGGGATGTTAATGTTTCCAGGTTGCTTACATCTACAGTTGTTGTTGATCCATCCTCATCTACATAGGAGAACGTTCCATTTGCATTTTCTGTAATAGTTGTTAGCGTTTCCAGGTTTTGTACCGCTGTTGTTAGATTGATCTGGTTTGTTGATCCGTCTTCATCTACATAGTCCAGATTGGTGTTATCCGCATTTAGTGCCAGGGATGTTAATGTTTCCAGGTTGCTTACATCTACAGTTGTTGTTGATCCGTCCTCATCTACATAGGAGAAAGTTCCATTTGCATTTTCTGTAATAGTTGT
>NZ_JBHULX010000032.1:768-873 GCF_042684685.1 Aquimarina hainanensis
ATTGCTTACATCTACAGTTGTTGTTGATCCATCCTCATCTACATAGGAGAACGTTCCATTTGCATTTTCTGTAATAGTTGTTAGCGTTTCCAGGTTTTGTACCGC
>NZ_JBHULX010000032.1:1017-1146 GCF_042684685.1 Aquimarina hainanensis
TGCCAGGGATGTTAATGTTTCCAGATTGCTTACATCTACAGTTGTTGTTGATCCATCCTCATCTACATAGGAGAAAGTTCCATTTGCATTTTCTGTAATAGTTGTTAGCGTTTCCAGGTTTTGTACCGC
>NZ_JBHULX010000033.1:0-27296 GCF_042684685.1 Aquimarina hainanensis
TCCTGTATTTTTTTGTCTCGTTTTTTGGGAGTGAATCCGTAAGATTCACAACTCCCATTGAAGCAAAGACAATCGCTAAAACCGTTAATATTCCTTTGGTTGTTCTACTTTTCATTTTTTAATTCACTTAATTGATGGTCCAATAGTTTTTTTTCTGCTACTTCTTTTCTCTCTCTTGCTCTTTCTGCCTGATATTTTCTAATATTTAGAGCTATTGCTGTTATTCCGATTAACACCGCTATTCCAATATTTAATACATCAATCATAGAAAGACTAGCAACAGCAAGTGCAATTGTACTCATAGTGTTTTCTGTTTTCATTATTAATGGGGTTAAAGTCGAATTACGTTATATTCAACAATTACTTTTATTCTTCCTTTACCGCCTGTTGCCCCGATTTGTACGGACATTGTAAGCGGCTTATTGATCATATCATTACCTTGAACCGCCTGTGGAAGACATTTAAATACATGACTGCCTCCTGAGCTTAGTTGCATCTGCGCCGGAGTAACAGGTGCTATAGTCCCTGTTTTAAAATCAATCGTATCTCCTCCTTGATAAGCAGTGGTTAGTTTTTGTGTTACAACTATACTTTTGTAATCGTAAAGAATATCTGTTCCTGGAGCCGGTAGTAATTCCAAAGGAGTGTCTTGAATGAAATCAGTATCTATGTATTCTTTCTCGAACCTATGAGTTGTACTTGATACTATTGCGTCAACGCAAACAATACAATTGCTTACTTGTGCAGAATCACTTATCCCATTATTTCTTACTACTTTAAACGCTTTATATCCCGGATCAAGACCTGTCACTTCAATAGATGATGTACTAATCTCGCAATTGATTATTCTATTTGCTAAAAGATCATACGGATCTGTTCTGGAATATATATTGATGGATACAATCTGGTTTCTGTGGCTTAATAGTGTTCCCAAGCTCGAACTGCCTGTGTTAGATAAATACCCTTTACTAATGAACAACATCGTATTTGATGGGTCAGGACTGATTATTATGGGAGAATCATAGATTAACTCTTCTATGTTGTTGTATTGTTGCGTTCTACATTTAATTTGTCTATTAAATGGTGTGTTTCCTATGAGCTGGAATATTTTGTTATGAATCCCTGCTGCGGATATAGGTTTTTGCTGCCCTCGTTCACCATTTACAACTGTGGTAAAGTCTCCTCCGCTTTGAATATTCTGACTCACCCATGCATCAAGAACACCACTATTTATTGTTATCACTCCACTAGTATGAATTGGAAACGCTTTATATCCAGAAATCAATTCTCGCGGATCGTTTTTTATAAGACAATTAAGTAAAGTCCTATCGTACACATCTTTATCGTTACCAAAATATTGTGTAAGAACTATTTTAAAATACGAACCGGCGCTTTCACGCAATAAAAACGACACATCGTTATGACTGGCATACCATTCATTTTTAATTAGCAGGTAACGGTACCTTGTTCCGTTGTCTGTTGTATCAAGATAATAGTAGTTTGTTGTTGGATTAATTTCTGTTAAAGGCGTAGTTTGGTTAGGTACGCTACTAAATGTTGACTTTACCCAGGGAGATGTATTTCTGTAAACATCTCTAAAACGATCATGCAGCGTACCACTTTGCACTGGTTTATCTTTTATGTTTGTGTTTTTAGAAACAATATTAATCGCCGGTTGACTTATCTCGCTTATCTCAAGACTTTCTGATTTTCCGTTACTCCAAACATGAATAAGTGATTCTGGATTGAATGTGATTTGCCTGGGTAATTCATTGATACTTCTTGCTCTTTGACCTAGCTTGTTTAAGTACTCTGTCAATAGCTTTAATCTTTCTATTACCTCCGGGAAACTCATTTATAGTCATTTACATTTGCTTTGTAAAAATATTGCTCTGTTTCAGATTAATACTTTTGTTTTAGTTTCTATTTCCGTAGTGTCAGTGATATTTCGTTTAGAAATTTCTTTCATCCTATATCAAGCTTTTGTATATTTATATTATGGAAATAATACTATTAGCAATCGGTGCTTTTGTTATAGTTTCGAAGATTATAAAGAACGCTGGTAACTCAATATTTAATGACACCGAAAAAGGGTATTCCGGGAATATCGATAATACCCCGACTACTATAAACAACTACACTACTCACAACCATCTTCATATTACTAAAGATGATCTTGATAGACTTAAACAATGATTATTGTTTAATAAACCCTTCATCCGAATCAATAAGTGACGGGACTTCCGATAAGTCTCCAAAGAAGTCACTTCCTGACGGTACGCTTTGAGTAGTGTTTCTTGAGATCAACATTGTAGCTTTTATTATATAAAGATTAGTTTCACCTAACACTTCTGAAACATCAATTGATTCATTTTTGACACAAGGTACTCCGTCAATAAATACTTCATCTAAAGAGAGTAGTTGAACGATTTTTCTCATCATCCCTGTAGTTACAGGCTCTAGAGCTAAATATATCAACTCATATACCTCTGAATCTAATAACAATGAGGAAGTGTCTGTTTTATGTAATTCCTGGGTGTCGAGAACTTTAGCACTCTTTTGTCTGACACTAGGACGTATTTTATTTTCAATACCTGAATAATAATACATGTCATTATTAGTACTGCTCTTTGCTCTTAATTCAAATGTGTTTTCTTGATAATTCTTTACAGATATTAATTCGCTTAGAAATGTCCTTGCTCCAAATTCAGGATCAGAAAGCTCAATTTTAACTCTTATTTCTTGATTAGTATATGGAGCCATATTAGTTGTAAATTCAAATACCTCATAATCTAACCTATCGTAAATACACTTGATCTTTTGTGTTTCTTCAGGGTCTAAATGAAATAGGTCAAATACCATTGCGTAAGCTTTATCTCTATCACTATATACTATATCTATAATAGGTAAATAACGTTGCTCAACATAAAAGAAAGAAACGTAGTTTCCAATAATGGCGTAAGGTGGTAATTTTCCATTTAGATCGAACACTCCTTTCTCAACACCTGTATCGTAATCATATGTTTTCCCGGAAGTAAAATAGATTGCCGCTCTTTGGTTAATCCCTGTTAGTATACCATCTCTTGCGTCTTTTATTTCCTGATTGCTTGTTATTTGATCAACTATTAGCCGGGTTTCATCTCCGTTACGATCTACAATAAAAGCTTCTTGGTTCTTGTAATTTGTTTTTATTTGAGTAATCGGAGAGTCGCATGTTTGAAATTGCTGTATTTCTGTATAAGGAAGATACACGTTTTCTTCATGACTTAGTGTGTTGTTCTCTGTTTTGTAGTTTCCGCACACCCCCCAATCTATTCTTTCTGCAAAGCGGATTGAATTCTGCTTTGATATATGTACTACTTTTCTTTTACTCATTTATAAGCTTTTAATAGTTTCCATTTTCCTTTTCCGTTTGGCTTGCAATTAAACAAAAAGCCTCTTTCGTATTTTCCTTTTCTTTTGTACTCAACTAGCCCATAAAAATTTGGCACCTGCTTGCCTTGAACAAGTGTTGTTCCTTCAATTTGTTTCATTATTCTGGAATCGACAACATGTTCGAATTCTACCCAATCAGGAGTATACAAAGGTCTATTTAGTTCAGAATTAAGTATTCTTCCGTTTTCAGCATGTTCATTGTTTTGTTTCATTTTTGTCACCAGCTTGCTGTTTCCTTCCGAACTTCCATAACTTATATATTTTTCCGGATACTTGTCTAAACAAGGAGAAATAACATCTCCATGCCTTTTAAGGATATTTATTGGTGAAAGCCTGAGATTTGAAGCTGTTTCAGGACTGAAAACTCCTTTAGGTTTTTCAGAAAAATCATCTTGCCATTTTCTAAGAGAATAAACATCGGGTTTAACTTTTTTCATATCCAACAAGAATATTTCCTTATCATATCTATGGTCTTCTGTAGGGTAATCTTTTTGTGGTTTTCTTCTCGCGAATTCCATTGGGTATACCCCTGCTAGATACTTTGATATTTTAGTATAAGATTTAGACACACGTGTAATACATGTCTGGAACGTTGTTTTTGCGTTATATTCGTCTAATCCCATTGCTTCTTCGTTTTCCCAACCTTTCGCATAGCCTATGTCTATACTTGAATAGCAATATTCTTTAGCTCGTGTTCTTTGATAATTAGATACTTCGTTCGGTAGTCTTATTGTCACAACGTTTTGATAAAAATAGCTCTCTTTTTCTACTCTAATACGTTCTTTTCCTCTATACATTTCTATGCCCATTCCTAGATTCCATACTGCGTCTAAAGAATCAAAATAATCTCTAAAAGATGTTGCAAAGCCTTTGTATTTGTTTTGCTCTGTTCTGTCTCTTCCTGTAAATTGACGCAACCAAAAACCATGTGCCATACCTAAATATGAAGCTTCTCCATCTTCTTTATAGCCTATTTCTTTCCTTCCTGATACTTCACTGTGGAAGTTTTCTGTACTTCCTGTGATTATATGCGCTAATCTACTCCCTAGCTCATGTGCAAGTATTACTTCTGACTTTGTAGATTTGAATTCGCTGTCTTCTTCAATCGTAATATCACATTCAATGTCATATGCCGTGGTTTGCATGATTGCATTATGCCCATTTTGCCCGTCCATTAATTGGTTAAAATGTAGAGCCAAGCTTTCTCCTTCATTAAGCGTTATCTCTCCTTCGTAAGTTAGCTCAAATGGTCCTCTTTCAATAATACCTGCCTTATTTAAATACAACATCTCATCTTCGTGCTTTTTGAAATCCAAGCTTGCTCCGTTTTGGTATGAGCTTAATAGAACCTTGTATTCTGCCCACCTGGTATCATCAAGATGGTAATTAATATCAAAAACTAGGTTTATTTTGATTTTTAATTTCCTCTCCCTGTCTGCATTGTAAAAGAACATATTTCCCACGTTTCCTTTTGCATTTCTTTCATGAGAATTATCACCGATGGTAGTATTAGGGAGTACAGACTTTAAGTGTTCATGAGATCTGTTCTTTACCTTTAACGGAACACCAACAGTCATACCTCTAGTGTTCCCGTTTGTGGAATTCCTCATTGTTGCAGTATTGTCTGTTGTAGGAACATACATAGTTGAAGAAAGAAAAATTCTTTTACCGTCTAGTTCAACTCTTTCTGTACTCAACTCTGATATTGGTCTCCCATCAAGTGTAGTTAGTCTTTCGATTTCTACTTTTTCACTTTCTTTTGATTTGAGAATTTGGTGAAGCCCTCCAGAGTTGAATTTCAATGAAACCTGACTTTCCTTTTCTTTAATGGTTGACATGTCTAACTCTCCGGTGTATGACTCTTCCCAAAAATCTGTTTGATGATTTCTCTCTTCTCTTGTTAAGGTTACTTTTGCTTCAATCCCCTCCATCTCATCGATCTGCAGCAAATAGTCTTTGGCTGTTCCAATAAAGGTTAGGTTATTTGAGAATTTCGCAATTACACCACTGTACTTAAGATTTCTAGAGTATTCTTTCTCATCAGTTCTCCAACCAATAGGCTCTGGAATAACGGATCTACCGTATTTATCATGATACAAGATGTATCTTACTCTGTCAAAATAAGCTGGATTAATATTTCCCATTATGCTTGCCAATTATTATTTTGTAGCCTAAACCACTGGTGGTCTATATCCGGTGGCGGCGTTTGATTCACAATTACATTTGTTTTTATCTTTTCTGTTGCTTCCGTATTTTTCTTCATCTCATTAAGCAATTCATTGTAATTATTATTAAGCACCATGCTAGCTTGAAAGTCGTTTAGTTTCTTTTGTTTAACTTCAAGATTTGTCAATATGGCTGCGCTCATTAATTTGTTATACGCTTCTATGCTTGGAACAACTTTTGTTGATTTTGGTAGATCTAATATTGTTGGCTTACTTACAACGTAAGCATCTTTACCCGGTTCAAGAATCACTTCCGGTCTTTCTTCTCCAACCAAAGCATCTCCTCCTGGGTGATGCTCTGTTCCTTTAGCGTATTGAGGTATTTTCTGAGCTGCAACTGTTGCTAATTGCACAGCTCCAAGAGATGATACAAAGGCTGTCATTAGTCCCGCTGAAACACCAAAGTCCACTTTTGGAACTTCTGCCCATATTCCAATCAAAGCCTTTGCTGTGTTCATTGCTATTTCTGATGCAGCAAGTGCTTTATTGAATATAGCCTGTTTTCTTTGTTGTTTTCTTTTCTTAGCCTCTAACGCTTCTCTTTCCTTTTCTCGTTTGTCTTCGATCCCCTTTCGCTCCTCTTCTGTCAAGTTTTCGTTTTCTAAAAGCTTATCATACTTCTCGTCATTCTTTGCTATTTCTTCATCTATCATAGCAATTCGTGAATCAAAAACCTCGTTTCCTAATCCGTCTAATATTTCTCCTGCTTTCTGCGCAACTTCTTCGTAGAATTCCTTTTTCTTTTCTAAATTTAAGTCATCATCTCCGCTATTTGATGCTTCTGCTAAATCAGACTTCGCCTTGGCTAGTTTTTGCTCGTACTCTGCTCTTTTAGTTGCGCTTAACTCTTCATTATCCAGAAGTTTTTCAATAACATCAATCTGAGCCTCTAAGGCTTTTATAGCATATCGTCTTTTTATTTCAGCAATGCGTTTTTCTCTTTCTTCTACAGCATTTACTGCGTCCTTATATATACCTTCCTTGTTTTTAAAAGCCTGATATTCTGAAGCTATCTCTTCTGACAAGGCTTTTTCTGTTATTGCTTTCTGTAGCTCTGCTTGTTCTTTTATATATTCAAGTTCAAGCTTATCTTGTCCTTCTTCTCTTTTTAGATCCAGAGATTTTAAAGCTGACTGTTTTTGTTTTTCGATCAAAAGTCTGGCGCTTGATTCCCGTTTAGCAATCTCTTCCTTAAGTGCAATTGCACGACTTCCCCCTGCTGCTATAATTTTAAGTTCTTCGTTAGTAGCATAGTTAATCTTTCTTAACTTGACTTCGGTCTGGAAGTTTATTAAATCGGTTTCAGCTTCAATCTGCTTTTTTAAAGCTTCTTGCCTTTCTTCAATAGAATATTTTTCATTTTCAAAAATACTTTTGGCTGCTTCAATTCTTTGTTTCTTAACATGTTCAACAAGACTGATTGTGTCTTCTGCTATTCTTTTTTCAATCTCTTTCCTTTCTTTTTCGCTTTTCTCTGAAGTGTCTTTCTTAGCATTAACTGTGGTCTTTCTGGCTGGTGTTCCTTCTTCACTTAATGATATTTTCCCTTTCTTTAAGTAATTAACTAGTGTGCTGTCAAGTGTTTTAATTTGCTCTTTTAAATCCTTAATCTTTTTATTTTTTTTATCGATCGATTTATTCAGAACATTATCAGTAAACGCTGTTGCGTTACCAACAGTTTTTATCGCGGCAGCCGTTTGATCCCATAGGTTGACATTTTCACCAACAACAATGTTTTCGGCATCGACAAGCTTTTTCATAAGTTCTGTTTTCTTTTCTGAAAGTGCTTGAGCTAATGCTTTCCTGTCCAACTCTTTGATGTAATCTTCAACTGCTTTTGTAGCCTCTTTAGTATTGATCGTTTCTAGCGTAATATTCCCTAAATATTCCGGGCTTAATTTGTTAATCTTTTTAATCGCTTTTTCTCTTTCCTCTTTGCTTATTTTTTCATTTTTTGCAATTTTAATCAAGCTTTCTAAATTGCTTTTTTCTTTGATTGTATTTTTTGCTGCTAATTTTTGTGCAGAAGCCACCGCGTTATAAGACTTACCTAAATTACTTAGCTCATAGACAAGTGATGCAACTAAGACCAAAGCAATTCCCATTCCTGACTTTATAAGTGATGCCTTAAGCGCTTTCATCGAACGGACTGCTGACATGACACCTCTATTCATTGCAACAATTGCTATTCTGTGCGCTACTGTTGCAGCTGTTGCTATCTTTTGCGCCAGTCCGTACGTAATGATCACACCTTTATAAGCAAGCCAAATTGCAGCAGCAGTTGTTATTGCTCCTATTATATTTTTAAGATTTTTTGCCAAATAAACAAGTATCACCTTTAGCTTGTTGCTAGCTCCTGAAGACTCATCTACACCTAACACATATCCTTCCCAGGCAGACTTTAATAATCTTAATGCACCATCCAGTGAATCCAATTGAGTATCTGCCATTCTCTTAGCTGCTCCTTCTGAGTGCTCATACTCTTTAGTTAAATATTTTAAAGCGTCTGCTCCTTTAAGAATAACTTCTTTATTATTTATCATTGCGGTTACTTGTCCGTTGACAAGAGATGTCATCTGCTTGTTAGCATGTGCTCCGAATAAAGTTGCAATTGCTGCCGCCTTTTGCTCTGTTGTTAACCCTTTGAACCTTTCATTTAAGTGTTCCACCATTTTGGTTAACCCAATAAATTCGCCCTGAGAGTCAAAGAATTGAAGGTTCAACTCCTTCATCTTGGTGAGCATTTTCTTAGTTGGTTTTGACAAACGGTTTAAAGCAGTGTTTAGTGAATTTGTAGCGTCTGTACCTTTTATTCCAGAATTTCCTAGTATCCCTATAGCTCCAGACACTTCGGTCATTGGTATTTTTAAATTCCTTGCTGTTGGAGCAATCTCTTTGAATGAATCTCCTAAGGATTCAATACTTGTATTTGTGCTTGTGGCTGTTCTTGCTAAAACATCAACTACTTCGTTTGTTCTGTCGGCTGAATACCCAAACCCAGAAAGAACGTTTGATGCAATATCCGCAGCTTTAGCTAGTGATATATTTCCTGCAGCTGCGAGGTTCAATACTTCTGGTGTTGCTTTAAGTATTTGATTTGTGTTGTATCCTGCCATTGCCAAAAGACTCATTGCTTTAGCTGCCTCATTAGCAGTAAACACAGTGGTTTCCCCAAGTTTTCTAGCTAACACCTCTAATTCCTTAGCGTCAGATCGTGTAATAGCTCGAAGATTCGCCATCTCTTTGCTAAATTCCCTTATTATTTTAAAGCTGTTGGATAAAACTTGTGTGAATGCTATAAAACCACCAGTATAGCCAAGCGCACTTACAAGTGATGAGTATATCCCTTTTAATTGCGATAGGTTTCTTCCGTATTCACCAACAAATCTTTGGCTCTGTCCTAGAGCTTGGTCTAGCTTTTTAAGACGGGCATCTAGTTTAATTACTTCTTGTTGCGCTTTCTTGAATTGTTTCGATGTTTCCCCAAATGCAACACCTACATCTTTAGCTTTGTTTCTTGCTTCTGTTAGTTTTCTGTTAAGCTTTTCGTAGGGACCAACAAGACCTAAGGTCGCTCTTGCCTGGTACTTTTTGATTTTTGCTAACGCTTGGTTTTTAACTTTTTCCTCTATCGTTAGCTTTATGTTCTTTTTCTTGACTCTCGTTAGCTTATTTTCTATTTCAATTGCTAATTTCTCTTGACGTAATTTCTCTGTTTTAGCCTTTTGTAAATTTAGATAAGCTTCCTTCTCTTGCTTGACCGCTGCTGTAGCTTTATTTCTTAACTCTATCTCTTTCTTTTTGACCTCCAGAACTTCATTTCTACCTTTGGCAGAACGGAATTCATTTTCAATCTTTGCGTATTCCAGAGCTGCTTCCTTTACTTTTTTAAAAGAATCACGCCATTGCTCATTTGCTTTAATTGCAGGATCTAAGCTACGAGCAAACTTTTTTCCGATATCATAGACTTTTTTTTCTACAATATCTGGTTCTTGTATTTTACCTCCCTTCGCCATTTGCTTGTAGTGCTTCTATTTTTTGATTGGAAATTTCAACATGCGCATTGAATTGTGATAATGTAATTGTGTTAGTGTCGACAAAGCCTAATCCATTAATAGCTGCGCAGCTAAGTACAATCATATCGAAAGTAGGCTTGTTTTCTATTTTTTGTTTCGGTAGTTTCTTTTGTAGTCTTTTAATTATAATGTTAAGTGCCTTACTTTCCCTAGTTATCGTATTTAAATCCTTGGTCATGTTTCCGGTAAACATATAGCCATATCCTTTGAGTAGATCTATTAACTCATCATCATTCTCTTTATGAAGATATTTTATCGCAAGCTTTATTGATTCATATTTTGCCTCTAACCCTTCTATTTTCTTTATAAGATCTGTTGCTTTATCTTCTTCTTTTGTATTGGAGCTGTTTTCCTTCTCTATTTTACTCCATGCTTCCTGTAATTCGGATTCACTTGCCGGTCCTGTTGTTAACAATGAAAGGTCGTTTGTTTCAAGTATTTTGAAGTATATTTTAGCGGGCACTGTATCAACTGAATCGTATATCATTAGAGTAGATTGTTTTTGTAGTATTGTAAAAGAAAAGGTGATATCTTCTTGTCTATCACCTTTTTTAGTTCTTTATCACTCAAACCGAAAAGATCGTCTGACAGTAGGTTTTTTAATACTTTTTGTTTTTTGGGGTCTTTTGTATCAAAAAAAACACTGTCAGAATCAACCTTTACGAACAAATTGTTAAGGAAATCACCTGTGTCCTTTAAATCGTAAGGATCTCCTGCTTTTTTGATTTTACCACCTTTTCCTAATAACAAATTGTTTGTGGTGATAAATTCTGTTGCTGGAGAATAAAAACCTAAGGGGTTACCGTTGACATCTTGTGACTTCTCATGAATTTGTTTTCTGTTAAGTTCAGCTAAATAGCTTTCTAAAGAGCGAATGAACTTAAATAAGTCCTTTCTAACCTTCTCAGGTGTTAACTTTATTGCTTTTTGTTGAACTTGCAGAAAGTTTGGCATTTTTGTTTGTTGCTACTTTATGTGCTTCTTTTTTTTCTTCTTCTGTCATTCCAGATAGGTGTAGTTTGTATTTGTCTTTAAATTCCGAGAAAGACAATTCTATTCCTTCCCGGAATGTGATATTCTTATATGTTCTCATTTTTTCTATAAATTAAGATCGATCCTTGCACCTTCATACATAATGTTAGACTGTACAATTACTCCATTGGTTTCGATTGTTCCTGGCATAAAAGCACCAGTTAAGACGTAGGCTTGCTCTTCTTCTGAGAAAGACATTGCGTCGATAATCTGCTTATCGCCTGTTGTGTTCTTCATGACAAAATCCGAAATCTGTAGATTATCCACAGCGTTACCATCTAGAGTGTATGCTGACATTTTTATGTTTGCAGGATCAGACTCAATAATGTTAAATCGCACATCATAGATCCCTTCGTATATCCCTAGATCAAAATCAGGGATCAAAACGTGTGCGTTATGTTCAAACGAATTGTAATCCTTGTACACTAGTTCAGCAATTGTTGTCATTGGGTCACCCCCAATAACTGGCTCTTGCATCATTCCTACGATAAATTCACTTAGTTTTTGCCCAACTATTTTTCCATTTTGGTATTCTGTTTTGATTTTACCATCTCTGGTGAACTCTATGACACGTGTGTATCCGCTATTTGAGAATGACTTTAAAGCCGCGTGACTATGCATGTCTAGGTGGTGTTTTGCTTTTAGTCCTTTTCTAGCTTGTTTGGTTTCAATCTTCATTGTCCTAGACTCATAATATGTAGCTTCAGAATTTGAAAGCTCCGAACCTTCCACACTAAACATCACAGCAAGGTCTTTGTTCATTTTAGCAGTGTCCCATGCTGATTTTGATTTAGCTTCTTCCACAGAATTAAAACCAAAATTATCCTTTGTCAAGGCATAATTAATAGTTTCTTCAAACAAATCCTGCTTTCCTTTCCCTGTATTGCGCGTCGTTTTTGTTGACGAGCTATTTTCTAGTAATATCATTACGTTTTTGTGTTTTTAATGATCTAATTGATACTTTATCTCGCCTCTAAATCTTATGAAGTGATAAGGCTGCATATCAATTAGGTTGTGTTTAAAATCTTCTAATGCTTCTTTCCCTTTTGTGATTGTCATTTTTGATAGATAAAAAAATCTTGTTTTTCTAAACAATCGGTATATCTCTCTCTTGAATTCTTCATCTGCCCGATGTTTTATATCTGGATAGGCTTTTTCAAGGTTAACCAAGAATATTATATCAACTTCGGTAGCGCTCATTGTCATTTGAGATTCTGTGGTCTCATTCTCTACAAAGAAATACCTAAGCGTGTATCTATCATCAATAAGCACTTCGGTATGCTCTCCGTTACCTGCATAATGCACCGGCACTATTGAATCATGTCTTTCGTCTAAATACACTCTACCAAATCCCTCTATATTTTCAAAAGAAAGTCTTTCATATAGCTTGGTTTGTAGTTCTTGGATGAGTACATCTACACCTACCGGGTTATCTTTTACATGATTCATTACCAAATTTTTGCATTATCAATAATTATTCTTTTTGGAAATATGACCTTTTGAGCTTTGCGTATGGCGTTTCTCAAATCACTCTTAATACCTACCGACCTCACATCGCCATCAACCTTAAGCCCTTCTAGTTCTATCTTAAGTGCTTGATAGGCTCCTTCAGCTTGGCGAACTGTTGCGTTTCGTCGGTTTGTGCTAATCATTTGCTCAATTGATTTACATGCTACTCTGTAGCCTATTGCGTCATCAAATATCTGAGGTCTTTCAATGATTAACTTAGAGTAATCTTTTTCGTACTGATAATCTTCATGTGTATCCAGTATTCTCCCTAAAACAAAATAAACAGTGTCAGTTTTTAATTGTTTTAAATACTCATTAAAAGGTACACTTTCCATGTCGACTATTTCAGTTGTCTCATAGAGATTATGAATTGAAACCAAGCTATGGAAAGAAGAGAATAACCTCTTGGAAGTTCCGACAGCATTAGAGGTATCAATCGATACCTCGTGAGAACTGCCGAATCCTATCCTATCAATTAGAGACGCTATTGCTTCATCGCTATACATACTTACCTAGTGTTTGCGATTGCTTGTTCAAATATTTTTATTCCTTCCTGAGAAAGAGAATTGATCTTATTTAGCAAAGTGATGTCCTTATTGGTGATTTTTGCATTTACGCTATCATCTGCTTTGTTTAACCCATCAACGATGACTTGCTTAGGATAGTTAGCGTTTTTGTAAGTTACTATGTCGTCGCCTTCTGTCTGCTCATCTGTCTCTGCCTCTTCTGTGTCTAAATAGAAAATAGTATCTACATTCTGAAGAACTGGTATTGCGATCGCTTGCCCTGTTGTCTTCCTGCTTACTGGATCAGTAGTTCCTTCATTGCTAATCAGAATATACTTGTTTGGTTTAGTGTAACTTACCCCTTCCGTTGGCAGCACCTCTTCTGCAAGAGTACTGTACGCTAAACTACCTATTTTTGATCCGCTTGTAAAAACGATCATGTTTTCTTTCCAAGCCTTAACCCTTGTTGTTTTCCCGTTTTTCTGCTTCCTAAAGGCTCTATCTATTATTCTTAAGCGCAGACCAAGATTTGTAGCAAAATACTCCGACAGTTGGTTATTTGATAAGGTTGGTATTTTGTCAGAAAGTATATTCAGATTGAAGGCGAAATTTTGCTTCATCTGGTCATTTGTTTTAAGCAGTCTCGCTGTCCCGGCATCCATCCAAATAGTGTCTACAATATTATCAGACTCGCTTACTACTCTTTGGATGTCATCTAAAGGAAGAGCTTCTGGATTACTCCATTTAACAGTAGCACCGAACTTGTTACTGTCAGGAATATTGTAGTCTACGCGAACTCCTGTTCCTGTGTTCTTTTCTTCTTTTATTAGAGTCGCTCCGTTGGACAGTCCAATTAAGAACATTTCTTCCATTAATTCTTTTATACCAAGAATACAACTTTTAGAGTCACCAAATAACTTTCTTATTAATTCCTTAATTCTGCCTGGGAATTTCGTTAAGATGATAAGCGTATTCATTTGCTTTTCATTTAAAAGAAATTTTAATCCCGACTTTGGTATTTCTCCACTGGCGGCAGATATAGCACCTCTACGCTTAATCGGTAAAGGTGAATCATAAGCAACAACATCAGCAGTTATTCGTGTAAATCTTCCAGAGATAGACTCGAAAGTCATATCCGGGGAGTATTCTTCATCTAGCATTTCATCATGAAGGTATGTTTGATCTTCCTTTGTTCCTGCTATTTGTTCGTAATATCTTTTTATTACCTTACGGAAATATTTTTTTATTAAATCTTTAAACATTATTTCTTAGTCTTCTTGGTTTTGTATTCCTTCTCTTTGTAAAACAGCAAGAGCTTTATCCGTAAAAGGATATTTAACCGCTGCATTGTTGATTACTCCTACCGTCATTACTCCTGCTGATGGTACTGCTGTTCTGGTTGTTGATGCCACTACTCCAATTAAGAGATCTTCCTTTGTTCCGTCTATTGGTTGTGGCTTATACACTCCTTCTTCCTTGATCACTCCATGACCTGTGTAGATATATTTATCTTCCCATCCTGTTACATCAAGCCCCACACCCCCTTCTATACCGTGGATGTATTTTTTGATAGCCACATCCCAAGGTCCACCTTCGAATGTTTCTTTAACTTGTCCTAAATTAATTACCATTATTTATTATTTGTTTATCCTACGATATCATTAACTTCAGCGTCAGTCGCTTCTTGATTGCTTGAGCCAACCGGAGGTGCTCCAGAAATATCTCTTGAATCCGCATATCCTTGAACAAGATCAGTGTATTCCTGCTCGAAGTCTTTCACTTGATCTTCAAAAGAAATATCAGAATCTAGGTTGAAGCGATTCAGGTATCTTTCCTTTAGCCCAGGGGCTAATGCTTTAAATACCTCTGAATCGTCGAAAGCTTTTTTTGCCAACACTTTCTTGTCTTCAGTCGCTTTTCCTTTCTCTAATACCTCTATTTTTTCCGCAAGTTTTCTGTTACTCTCCAATATCTCATCTAACCACTCAGGTTTATTGCTCGATTCTTCCTTTCTTGGTTCTGGTATTGGGTCCGGTGTTGGCTTTGTCTCTCCCTTTGATTTTGCTTCCAATGTTCGCATTTTGTCATCATCTCTTGCTATTTCTTCAAATGAATGAAAGTCGTTAGCTGTTTTGATGATTTCATCAACTTGCTCATCGGTTGCATTGTCGTCTGGTTTGTTTTTAAGTCTTTCCGCTATCGCGTCTAGCCTTTTAGTAGATAAGTTAGCCTTAGGAAATAATTCCTTAAGTCTTTCCTTGATTCTTGTTGCTTCTACTGCCATAATTAATTTATCGATCTAATTACGACTAAAGTAGTATTGATCAACTCTTTAGTAAAACATTTAGGCTACGTGTTTCCGTAGTGTCAGTGATATTTTTGATTAACTCTTTAATTCTCTCCAAATAGATCTTTCACTTACAAATAAATGCCATCTGGAAAGCTCGCGCACGATTGTGGTAATCTGCTTAGTTGGTTCTGTTTTGCTATAGTGTTGAATTACCCACTCTATATATTGCTTTCTATTTTGTAGTAATTCTGGATTCCGTACCATGTATTCCCTGTATTCCTTCTTTATTCTTATTACTTCATCAATCATTATTAACTGATTCTTGGTCTTTCTTGATTAATTCAATCTCCTCTTTGATGTCTTTTGTTAGACCCGCCATCTTAACACCAGTTAATTTGCTTGCGAAACCGCTTTCTATAGCTGTTGCTACTGTCTGCACTGTGTTGTTTATATCTTGCGGGATAATACTCTTAAATGTTACATCAAAAGTCGTGTCTTGTTCTAGATATTTTAGTGATGTTTTTGTCGTTGTTGTGATTCCTGACTTTAAGATGTTTAAGGATCTTTCAATCATTGTTCGGTTTCTTCCCTCATTCATCCTTGCTTTTATCATAGCGTCTAAAAACATAAGGTGTATTGCTACACCTGATGCTCTTAGACCTTTAATATTGTCAAAGGATATATCAGGCGTGGATGTTAATGAATAAATGAATTTTTCGAGTTTGTCTAGTTCAAGACGTGCCGCCTCTGGTGCTTGCTCATTAACCAAAAACTTAACATCCCCCCAGATAACTTTTCCTTCCTCATCCCTAGTTGGACGTATATGAAAAGCTTTTCCATCTTCATCTTTATTTGGCGCTCCATCGACATCACCATATAATAATAAAAGTGGATGCCCAGCGTAATCATTGGATGCTGCGAGTTTTGATAATGAAACTTCGATTCTGTCTATTAACTTCTTTGCAACATGCCACTCAACATAGTCTTGGTCTGTGTATACAATCGGTATTTTACTAAAGCCATGTATCTCTGAACCTAGGTAAATGTTTTCTTGATATTTATGAATTTTTGTGTCAGTATATACCCATGTAGAAGATCTTTCTTTATCATCAATTATTTCTTTGAATTCCCAAGTAAAAGCTTTCATACCTCCAAAAGCATCATAATACGGGTACATGTTACCGTTCTTGTTTTCAAGTACTCTGCACTTTGGCGTTTTACCTTTGTTTGCTCCTGTAAGTTTGGTGTATAGCGTGCTTTTTTGAGGTGCCTCGAAACAAAACAACAAGGCGCACTGTAGCTCACTTTTCCTTAAAGAAACTGCCTGCTGTATCTTATCGTCTAATCTTAGCTTTTTCCATAGAGGAACTACAAATTCAGATAAAGCATTCTCTGTCTCCGGAGTTATTGTAGACCCAGCGCCTACCTCGAAAGCTGTTGCTGTATTGACTATTTTATGCTGGAATGGTATTGGCAGTCTTACACCTCTTACTATCTTTCTTTTGTCTCCAACTATTTTATCCTTTTGAATTCTATCTACTTGCGAATCCCTTAGGTTTCTATCGATATCTTTGTACTCAGCCATGAGATCTTCTATTTTATCCCTGTCTTTTCCGTTAGCCTTTAATGCTTTTAATATTGCAGCGTGATCGCTTTTTGTTTTTATTTCCATTCTCTTTTAATAATTTATCCCCATTTCACTTAAAGACTTTGGTTCCGGCAGTTCAACTTGTGTATTGTGTGCAATATGTCCATATCTAACTGCATCCCATATGTGGTTATACTTATCAATTGGCTGATTAATTTGAATACCTTGCACTTCTTTGAACCTGTAATTTTCTCTTTCGGTTTTCACATCTTTCCAAAACCTGTTTTTTACACAGTGTATTTTCTTTTTTTTCATAGAAAGTATCCAATACATTACAGATCTTTTCTTTTTTACTTTCTTTGCTTTCCATCCTTTATTTTTAAGCCCTTTCACCATCTCAACCGTACCTTTGTTTTCACTAGTATGTTTGTCTGAGCTATCACATGTTATTAGCGTGTCTTTTTCAACACCTATGGTTGTCATGTATTCATCCAATTCATCAACCGTTTCTATTGGTGTATAACTTAGTAGTTCAAACCAGATATTCTTCTCGTCTTCTGCGTATCTAACTAAAGCATTAGGGTCAGAAGTAAAGCCGAAGTCATTAGCGTATGTATAAGCAATATCTGGAAACTCATCTATCCAATTTAGTTGCTTAAATATCACTCCTTTCATGGCTCCTCTTAACCCTAAGCCATACACTAGCCATTCAAATTCGTCTGCTGTGCCGTTTTCTATATTTGTTGGGTGTGGTGGTGGCTGGTTTTTATCTGTTACCGGTTTTCCTTTATAAAGAATAGAGTCTTCTGTTACCTCGTAACTCCCAGGTAAATAAGGTTCAGTAGCAAGTATTTCTATTTTTTCTTTAGCAGATACAAAAGGGTTGTCTTTAAATGTTGTTTGAATAAATGACACATCTGGTCTGGTTATTACGCTATTGAAAACCCAATGATCCGTGAAACTTGGATTGTAGTCACCGATCCAAAACTTTCTACATCTTTTTACTGCTTGTAAGTAAGTTTTTTTATCGATGAACATCATCTCATTAAATACAGCATAGTCACACCCGCTTCCGTGCCCACTCCCTTTTAACTTATCACATCCCAATAGATGAACTGTCGATTCATCTATTTTAAAGCTCTCCACTCTTTCAGCGTTATGAAACTTATTCGGTAACCCAAACAAATCAAGAACTCGTTTAAAATCATCAAACAAAGTCTTCTTGAAGTCAGCAAAGTGTTCTCTGTAGACATTTATTTTTATAGATTCATTTTTATGCTTAATCGTGGTTAAATAAACTATTATAAAAATCCAACTCCATGTTTTGCCGCTTCTTGAACTGCCTTCCATTATCGAACCACTGTAGCCTTCTATTAAATCACCTTCTTTGTCTATTATTTGACTATTAATAGAATCATACAAATGAATATAGTTCGGGTTGGTTTTATTGTTAAACACAGTAAGTCCTTCTTTTAAAAGGTCTATTTCTTGTTCTACCAACAACCGCTCTAATTCTAGTATTTCATTATCCGTTAATTCCAAATTTTATATCAATCTAGTTTTTACAAAAGCCTTTATTTGTAGGAACTGAGTCAACATTTCGCATGCGATGGAGACAAAATTTATTTTCCCAATTTCTCTTTTAATACAGCAATGCGTTTTTCTCTTTCTTCCTTGCTTAGATCATTGTTTTTCTGATAATTATGCTCCGCATAGAAACCTATGTGCTTTGCTATCTTATCTATGGTCCAATCCTTACCATGTAATTTCAGCTCTATCCCGTTACGCCCTTCTTTGATAGACTCAATACACATTAATTGATCTTTTGTAAGCTCATTAAAAGGTTTGAACTTTAATTTGTGTACCATCTTATGATTTCCTTGTTCGTCCTTTTCTTCTTCTGCTACAAAGTCAATGTATTCGTCTATGCTGCTTTTTCTTAGTATGTTTAAATGATTAAGAAGTTCTTTCGAATCTATCCTGAATTCCTTCTCAGCTACCTCTGCTGCTATTCTTTGTAATTCACTTACCCTTGCGGCTATCTTGGGGTTTGCTAGTAACTTAGAGGCACACTCATTAATTGTTTTGTTAGACATCTTAGATGCGTTATACGATCTTCTATAGGCGTCTGATGCATTGTCTAGCTTTACGTATTCTTTACAAAACTTTTCTCGCTTCTTTGTTAGTTTCATTCTATCCGTCTTTTAATTCACCCAACAGCTCTAATGCTTGATATGCTAAACGTGTTTTCTTGCATCGTATACTTGTTCTATTTAGCTTTATAGCGATTAATCCTAGCTGTAGGTGTATTGTCTTTTGTATGTTACTTTTCAAGTCTTTTTTATTTTGCTTCTTTTGGCTTGGTTCGTCAGGTATTAAACGTATGATTTCTCTTTTGTTAACTCCATATCATAACACTCTACTTCGTGATCTTTTGTTGTTACTAGATATGTTACCTCGTTATTTGGTCTTAATACTATTCCTGTTACAATTCTTGGATCCTGTGCCTCATCTGCTTTATGATACACTTTGTCTCCGTGTTTGTATATGCTAATTGAGTTCATGTGGTTTGAGCTTTTCAATATCTATGTTTACGTTTATGATGTACTGAGGGTGTTTTTTAGTTATTTCAGATAATGCCTTTGATAGGCTTTCTTTAATGTCTTGAGCTACTTGTCTGGGGATTTCTTGGCTCATAGGTGTTTGTTTTTCTGTTATCTATATCTATTGTTTAATAATTGATTCCAATATTTCTTTTGGATATGTTTTAACTCTTCCAAAACGCGGGTCAGGAATTGTTGATGGTTCAATATTCCTTTCCCTGCATATCTTGGAAGCCTCTTTACCTATTTTCTTTGCGAACTCTAAATTTATTTTCCTGCCTAATAACGTAGCGTAACCAACTACTGTGAAGAAGTTAGGGTTTGTTTCGTTTTTCTCCTTTAATACCTTTAAATCTTCTTTTATCTCCGAAACGTCTTGCTCAATTGCTTCTTGTTTCTTCCTTAAATCAATACTATTTTGGGCTATTTGGATTACTAGCTCCATTGGATCTGCAATTCTGTTTGTAGAGCTGTATTTTTTCTCTATTTGAATAAAGTATGTTCTTGCTTGTTTGCCTCTTAGAGTTCTTGATAGCATTGATAATTCTTTCGCCATATCTATTGATAAAGCAAAATCTTTAGTTGCATTACCGTTCGACATAATGTCGAGGGTCTGATAATCAGTATTTTCTTCAAAAAAATCATCATTGACAATGTTTTTAGTGTACCACCTTTTCCATTGTGAAGAATTGTAGCCTAAGAACTCGTAAAGCTCTCTTGCGGAAACAACTTGTTTTCCGTTTTTGTTTTTAATCTCAATTAAATGTTTCATTGTAAAGAGGTTGAATATTGATGATTGGTTTATCTAATCGTATTTCTCTATTTGCTGAATAATCCAAGCTTTATCATATGGCTTACCGCTTCTCTCTAGGTGTTTCATATGTTTCCGATAAAGCATTGATTTGAAGTGGTTCTTTTCTCCTAGGTATTCGTGGTCTTTTCTGTTTATACCTATTAGGTTTTCGATTCTATCCATAGCAGGATTGCCACCCATTCCCCGTCTTTGAATATGGTGGATGTCAAGAACGCAAGATTGTTCTGTTAGCTCGCACTCATGCCGTGAGTCGTGCGTGTCTAGGTCGAAAAAATCGAAATAGATCTTTACGTGTGTTTTCAAAAAGATTTCTTGTTAAAAAGAAGTCAAAGAAGGCTGGGAAGTCTAAAGAAGTCATTTCTCTATAGTGAGAAAAGAAGTAATCAGTGTTACCTCTATAACAAAAATACGGCTTTACCCTTGTTTATCAAGAATAAAGCCGTTGTATTTTTCAACAAAGTTGTTAACTATCTTAAAGCTTCTTTATTACATATGTTACTACTCCCCAAACAATTAGTTCGGTTTCTCCATCTATTTTGATCGGATTGTACTTTTCATTCTCCGGACAGAGATAAATGACATCTTTTTCTTTTAATAATCTTTTGACTGTAAACTCATTATTGATATAAAATACAGCTATACAGTTGTTATACGCTTCTATGCTTCTATCTATTACCAAAAGATCTCCTATGCCTAATCCAGCATTGATCATTGAATCACCTTTTACTCTTGCGTAAAAGGTTGCGTCTTTATCTTTGATTAGTTTTTCGTCCAGGCTTAACTTGTGATGTAAGAAATCATCTGCTGGTGACGGAAATCCGCAAGATATACCTGTTGCACAATATATTGCTTTCTTTGTGCTGCTTCCTACTGCATATACTTCTATCTTCATACTACTTGTATTATATCTTCCCATTTTGTTGTGTAAAACGGTGATAGTCTCTCTTGTCTCATTTTCCATTTTCTTCCGAGATCCTGTGATGCTATTCTTATTTTTGTTGTCCCTTCCCTGGTGTTTATTTTGTCTATTACACTCATCAATAATTTGTGTCTTGGGTCTTCGTTGTTGAACAGGTTTAATTGTATCGATTTCTCCGGTACAATACCCATTACTATTACACCTATTTTCTTATACGAATACTGGTTTCTATAAATGTTTTTTAATCCCTTTATGGCGTGCTGACTAATTGTTAAGGCTGAGTTGCTAGGAAATGGCAATGTGACCGCTATACTATTTCTGTATTGTGGAGCATCTGGTTTGAACGGATTAGTTCTTACAAATACATATACTAAATTCGCGGCTGACTTTTGCCTTCTTAGTTTCTCTGCACAACTTATTGCGTATGTAGATATTCGTTCTTTCAGTATGCTATAATCATTTACATCTTTCTTCTGAGAACGTGTTGTTGCTATTGCTTTTTTATTTTTAACCTCTTCTAACTGAAGAGTTGGAAACCCTTCCAGTTCTTTTTTTAATCTCAACCCAACTACCGAGTATTCTTTTCTAACATATTCATTAGGTAATTGCGTGAACTTATAAGCTGTTGTGATGTTTATTTTATGGAGCCTTTTTGTGAACTGTCTTCCTATCCCCCATACATCTTCTATTTTTGTCCATTTAAGCGCTTTTTGTTGTTTTTCTTCTGTGTCTATAACATACACCCCTTTAGTCCTCTCTGCGTACTTTTTAGCTATTTTATTTGCTACCTTAGCTAGTGCCTTTGTTCTGGCTATACCTATGCTGATAGGTATACCTGTTAATTTCTTTACTTGCTGTTTTATTTGTGCTGCATACTGAGGTAGGTTGTAGTTTTCATAGCCTACAAATTGCACGAATGCCTCGTCTATTGAGTAGACTTCTACATCTGGGGAATATCTTGAAAGAACATTCATTACTCTCTGACTAATATCTCCGTATAGTGCGTAATTAGATGAGAATACTTTTATGTCATTCTTTTCGAATATCTTTTTGTATTCAAATGCCGGAGCGCCCATCGGTACTCCTAAAGCCTTTGTTTCGTTACTACGGGCAATTACACAGCCATCGTTATTTGATAACACGGCAATGGGCTTACCTTCTAAGGAGGGGTTAAAGACTCTCTCGCAAGATGCGTAGAAATTATTACAATCAATCAAAGCAATCATGATGCAAATTTACGGAAAAACCGTAATTATTTTGGATTATTTCCTTTTTTAATAGGAATAATTCCTTTTGCACCTGATTATGATGTAAATAAAAAACACCCCAGTAGGAGGTGTTTTGATTGTTACTTTTTTTAGTAATTATAAAGATTATCTCGTATTTCTTCTAAGGTTAAATGTCTTATGTATTTTCCAAAGTTGGAATTTAATATTTTCCTGATTTCAGAGTCTTTTATATGGCTTTCGTCAAACTTTGGGGATAACCCTTTTTGAGGTATTATTATAGCAATGTTGATTGTTTGTGTACTTCCATGATACTCTTCTCTTAATGCTTCTTGTATATCTTTCTTTAATACTTCTATGTTAATACTAAGTAGCTTTTCTTTAAATGGGTCCTTCCTTTTATTTCCTATCCTTAATGTTTCATATATTATGTGCATCTGAAAGCTATTTATTTTTTTTCAAAATATGTGTACACATTTATTTTTTCACCTGACATTGAATATTTTTCATTTACATAAATCATTTTCCCATCCTGGAAGCGTATTTCTTGCTCTCCTTTTGCTTCTCCATTAGATGTTTTGGAATGGAAGTAGTACATATGATCCCCTTCTCTTTTCCAATTATTAAAGTCATATATTTTTTCTTTTAATTCACATCCACTATCTCCGTAATCGTATATCTCTTCTGAGATACTGCCGTCTTCTTTGAATTCTGTAATTGATTTCAGTTGGCAGTTATCCATTTTTTCAATTTCTTGAGCCCCGCTACGTGTGTAGTTTTCTACTACTTTTGTCTTGGTCCATTTACCAAGAATTTCATCTGTTGACGGATCGTATGTTATTTCATCATCTTTAGAGCAAGATGTTAGTATGATTGATAAAGCGAATATGTTTAAGAGTATTTTCATTTTGTTTGGTTTTTAAGATTTCAAATTTACTTTTTATTTGTAGTTTTTTATTGTGGTTTTCCGCAATTATTTGTTATGGTTTTCTGTTTTAACCCTACCCCTTAACTTAATAAGAGGCAGGGAGTTGATTATAGATTTAGTTTATCAAAGTTTCTTTGGGTTTTGTGTGTTATCGCCTTTTCAGCCCATAACATTCTTTTTTCCCATATGGTTATGTTTTCCTCATTATTTAAGTAACCACTTTGGTAGTCAAATTGATATTTTGCTTCTTCCAGCATTATCTTAAGTTCTGGAAGGCTGAATATGTTTAGTTTTGTTTCATAAATGAACATATCCAAAGGTTCTTTGTCATATACCCCACAAGCCTCAAAGCTACCTTTACGGAATTCATGCATCCACTCGGCTATGCTTTCGCTTTTCTCGCTTGCTTCCTCTGCTGCTCTTATTTTTAAAGCTTCTTCTATCCTTTTGCTAGGATGAAGATCAGAAACGTAACTATACATCTCTTCGGCTTCTAATTTTAATTGCTTTTTGTAATCACTTAATCTCATGTTTTGTTGGTTTTCAATATTAATACATTACAAATGTAAACATTTAGTTTTACATTTACAAATTTTTGTAAAACTTTAATTTTACTTATTTATCATTTTGTAAAACTTTAATTTTACATTATATTTGTTTATATGGAATTAAGAATTAAGGAGGTTTGTAAACAAAAAGGATTAAAAATATCGGACTTAGCCAAAAGACTAGGTATCAGTAGACAAGCCTTATCTAAAAGGATTAATAACAATCCCACAATAGAATCGCTGTCCGAAATCGCAGAGATATTAAAGGTTGATCCTATTGAGCTTATTGTGCCATCTAGTGATTATTCTCATTTCTATTCCGGAGATGAGTGGCTTGGTATTAGGAGGAAATAGTTTAGGTCTAATCTTTATACCCTATTACTATTAAGTTTTTAGTATCGCACAATAACTTTTCTCCTGTTTCTTTATATTGCTCATCTACTATATGAACTTTTGCTTTTGAATCGTATATAGTGTCGTTGTTATATATATATCCCTTTTTACCGTTTTTGGTTTTTACTATCAGACCTTCCTTCATCGAATTGGTTTTTAATGATTAGTTCCGTTTCTAAAAGCTTCATACAAATACTCCTTCCCTTTTTTTGTAAGAATTAACTCCTCTTTTACTAATCCAACCTCATTAATAATGCGCTTTATTGTTGTTAATCCAAGTGCGTGAATTATACGTTGTGACGTATAGCCATTGTAGTATCCGCTTGCCGCTCTTAGAAGCGTATATCTTACAATATCACGCTTACTAGACCTATCTCCGAAATTTGCACGCTCAAAAGCTTTTATTAAATCTTCATCTGTAATAATATCTTCTACTTTATCTTTCATTATTCTTTATTTAGACTTTAGTTTGCTTTTTCTAAAATTTTTAAAGCCTTGTCTATACTTTTTATAGCATGACGATTCATCTTTTTTGTATCCTCATCTATATGAGGATTATAATTTTCAGCTTCCATATTAAAAGCTTGTGCTTTTAAAATTGTGATAGCTGAGATAAGTGATATATTTTCGTTTTTACTCATCGCTTATTTAGGTTTTAGTTTATAATGTTATTTTATTTCCAGGTATACTTTAGATTAAATGTCTTCGTAGTTATTTTGCATTCTATTAGCTATACGTGATAGCTCATGTGTCATTTCAAATATTTTATTATTGTCTCTCCTGCTAATAAATAGGGAGCGGTGCACATCTCTACTATCAAGAATAAATGATGCTAAACGCAAGAGGGAAATTTCTAAAAGCTTTCTCATTGGTTTTTATAATTTCTGGTACCATAATTTTTAGGGGGATTTGAAGGTTGTTTTAATGCATTTTCAAAGGAAATTACAGCTCCTATATCACCTAATTTATCTTTAAAATTTATAGGCTCTAAAAACATCAAATCCAATTCTCTAGCGAATTCAACAGATGTTTCAAAATCAAACCTATCCAAAAGAGATTTGTATTTCTCTTTAAACTCTTCGATAGTTAATATACTGTTGCCAATGACTATTTTTCTTTTCATAACAATAATCCTTTATTTTACTTCCAGGTATACTTTAGAATTATAGGCTCTAATTTTAACTTTGAACTGCAATAGCGGAAGAATAGCATATACAGCATCAAAATCTTGAGAGACTTCACTTGTGACTATTACCGCACCGCTGTATATATAATGTTCGATTCCGCCTGTTTTAAATGCAGGTGTGCGCTCGATTGTAGCTATTATTTCTTTTAAACGGTCGTCCATTAGGTATATATTGAGCGTTAGAGCATGTTACACATTTGTCTTAGCTATCTGGTTTATTTAAAATATCTTTTGATTTCTTCTCCTGCCCATACACCTACCGGCACCGATACTCCGTTACCAATCATTCTGTATGCATAGGTATCTGGACAATTAAATTCGTACCAATCAGGCACTCCTTGCAACCTTGCGTATTCTCTAACTGAATAGGGTCTAACCCCTAACGGAAATCGTTTATCTTTTACTAGTCTGGTCGACTTATCTTTTGCATAGTGCGCCACGCAAGTTGGAGCAATGTCGTTTCTGTTCGGGTCTGAAATAATTGGTAAGTCTCTATATTTCCCGTTCATTCTTTGTTTGATAGCTTTTGGTAATGTTACCCTAGGGTTTATCTCCAAAATATCTTTAAGTTTTACAGGTGTTCCGTTTTTTGGAGGACGCCAATTAAACGGTTTTTTACTCCCGATAATAATAAGCCTGTCTCTTCTTTGAGGAAGCCATGTCGATGATTTAATAGGACAAAAAGTAGTCACATAATAATTTGGCAACTTTGTCATCGCTTCCATTACCACTGGAAACGCTCGCATTCCGGGTACGTTCTCTACCACAAATACTTCCGGGTCTGATATGGCTATATGCCGGAAGGCGTGTAAAAATAGCTCGTCTCCTGTTCTTGTTCCATGAATATCCGCAATTGTACTGTATTTAGTACATGGGTAGGTGAATAGTTTTACGTCTGAATCTGATTCATCAAACACAAGCTTCTTCGCAATATCTGATTCAATTATATCGTGACTAAAGTTATCACGCTGCACCTTACAGCAATGTTTATCGATCTCAAAAGATTGCTTTATTTCGATCCCGGCAAGGTGAAACCCTAAATCAAACAATCCTCCTCCTGAAAAATATGAATTAACTGTCATGATTCTAATTTTGCTTATTGTGTTTTACATTTGTGAGCATTCATTGCGTTTGTGCTGCCAAAGACAGCTCCGCATTTCTTGCATGTCCTCTTCTTTTCATCTTCAATTAAATTGGCTTTTTCCTGTTTTAGCTCGCTAACCTCTTGCTCTTCTTCGCTTCTGATTTGCTTTAGATCGCTAATATCTTGCTCTAGACTTGCTATTGTTTGTTTCTTGGTTGTTCTTGACTTCTCTAATAGATTTTTCCAAGTTTTTACACATGAATATTCAATTGCCGGGAGAAAAACAGAAAGAAAGAATCTTTCTGCGTACCATATTTTGGGTTCACATTGGAACAGCTCTCCTGGTCTCTCACAATGAAATACCTTTAGTATAAAAGCCGTGAGGAAGATGTTTGCGATACAAAACACCAGTGGAGGAATTTGTTGTTTTTGTTTGTTATAGTGATATGAAGTAATTGTAACGATTACTCCTGCTATCATTCCTGTTAGAGAAGAAGCGACGAAAAGAAACGGTCTTACTGTGACTATGTTTTCAAATATCGTGTTGAAAAAAAACGATGATTTGATAGAAAAGTAAACTATAATTATGATAACACATTGCGTCATAAAACGCGGAGATGTCATTCTATCTTCTATTGTTTTTGTTTCGTTCATTGAACTGCTTTTGGGATTAGCTTACAATTAGTGCTTCCGCTATTGCTTCGTACCGTTCCTGCCTATAGAATGTTCTTGCTTTAAAGTGATTATGCTCACTCATTGCTGCAGGTCTAGTTTCTTCAATCTTAGTAATCGTGTACACGGAACAGGTGTCACCGGATATATTGGTGACAATAACATCTCCTTCTTTTATCAGGATGTTGTTTTTAGCAATAAAGCTTATTAAGTTATTCTTGTTCCTCATTCTGGGATTAACTTCCCAGGTCATTAAATGAAG
>NZ_JBHULX010000033.1:27423-33028 GCF_042684685.1 Aquimarina hainanensis
GTTTATTGGTGCCTGAAGGAATTCCCGTTCCATTTGATTATGTTAAACATCTTAGGTAATCTATCCCCTATTCTTTCTCCGTACTTCATTGTTAATTCGGAAGGTATTAGATTTGTTGTTGCTAACGTTAGGGCTTTGTTTCTGTATCTTTCAAAAAGTATTTCTCCTAGTATTTCTATTCGATTGAAAGCCTTTTCTTCATAACCCAGATCATCGATATATAGATTTCCTGAGTAGTATTGTTTAATATTAAATGTTGAATCTGATATCTTGGATTCTCTCATATATTCACTTACCAAAGAAGGAGTGCTTACACAATTAAAAAACATCTCTCCATGGTTTCTTTTTTGCATTATTTCTCGACCGATGTTGTGTAAGATTTCAAATAAGTACGTTTTCCCTACTCCGTAATCACCTGTTATCAATAGACCTTTTTCAAAAGATGGTGTGTTTTTTATAACCTTAGATTCAAGGAACTTTTCTTCTTTCAGAAAATACCTGAATATCGTATAAACAACATCAACATTATCGCTGTTTATTAAGTACTTCCCTTTCGAATGATATTTCCATAGCTCCCAAAATATCTTCTTAGTTAAAACGAAATTGTTTGGCGTGACTTCTCGTTTTACTGGGACATATACCTGATCACAAGGCTTATAATTTCCTCGTAGCTTTGCTATTGCGTTTGATATATTAGTCATATTTCTTCATTTTTGACACTACTGCTTGATTTATTACGGAGGTTTTAGCATTATTTTTCTTCAGCCAATTCAGAAAGTGATGAGCAAAATCTTGTGGCTCTTTTGCAAACTGATTTACTGTTTCCAAATGCGTTATAAACTCGTCCAATTTTTCTTCTAGACCGGCTTTTGAAATTTTTTGCGCGACGGAAATAGCTTTTATTAATTTTTCGTTTTCTAAGTAATCTTTTTTTAATTCATGAATCGAAACAAAAACACCTTCGGTCGGTGATGATGTAAACCAATTTTCTTCTTTACTTTTCTTTTCTTTTCTTTTCTTTACTTTTCTTTGTGTACTTTTTTCTTCCTTATCTGGGGGTTTTGAATCCATAACCCCGGGTTTTGGCGCCATAACTATAGATTCTGGCTCCATAACACAGATATTAGCGTCAATAGTTGTTCTTCCTTTTTTTGCTACCAGGTATCTTTCTTGAATAGATGATGAAGTAAGAATTGACCCCACATCAAAAACAGTCTTACTAAAAAGCCCATTAGTGACACAAAATGTTATTACCTCACTTACTATTCCTTCGCTCATATTCAAATCGTCTGCTACATCAAATATGAAATCTTCATCACACTCTGCGTAATATCCTTTATCTCTATATATCTCACAGAGCACAAAAACATAGATTGTACACCCTTTTGCTCCAAAATTCTTAAGCAACTTTCTTACCTTTCTATTTCTAAAAACACCTGTGTTTAAAGGAAAGTAATCAAGTCCTATTTTTACAGGTCTAGCCATTTTTATAATTTGAAATATTGTTTAACGTATTTTCGTTCTTCCGGAGTAAGTTTCTTGAGACACGGAACGCCATTTTCTAGTATTATCTTCACGTCCTTTTCTCTTCTTCTTCCTAACAAATAATAGATTCCTTGTGATGGCTCGGTGAAGCTTTCTATTATCATAAAATTGCTTTCTAGAGTATCGGCACGAATCACTTATTATTCTTTTTTGTAGATTATATCTTTTCTATTTTTTGAGCGATAGCGTTGTCAAATCGATGAATAATACCCCCGCGGTAAATCTCATTCAACTCTAGGTTGAACGATACACTTACCTTGTCTTCAGGCATAATGTTATCTAGTTGAGAGAACATTTCCTTTCTTACCTGGACACGGCAAGGCTTAGACTTGTTTTCTTGTATTAATATTAGATCTATTCTTTTTGACTCGATTTTGTCAATCTTTAAAACTATCCCCTCTATGTTCATTGATTGTTTTTTTAAAAGAAGGGCTTTGAGGTTATCGCCACCCATTCAACTCAACATGAAAAAACTAACTACTTATTTTTTTTAAAATGGCAAATCGTCATCTGCCGTATTGTTTAATGAAGCAGCTGCTTCATTTGCTACTGCTGCTTGTGAGGTTCCGAAATCTTCAATTCTCCATCCTTGGATTGAATTAAAATACTTGGTTTCTCCCTGAGGGTTTACCCACTCACGTCCTCGAAGATTGATTAACACTTTTACCCCGTCACCTATCTTGTAATTGTCTAACAAGTCGCATTTATCCTGGACGAATTCTACCATTATATGCTGTGGATATTGCTCGTCTGTTGTCACAACAATTTCACGCTTTCGGAAACCATTTGCTCCGAATACCTCTGTGGTTCCTATATGTTTTATTTTTCCTATTAATTCCATTTTAAGCGGCTTTTAAGCTGTTTTTAAGTTCGATTAGTTTCTTATAATTGTCTGGTATACTAAAAAGCACTTCGTTCATGTACTTTCTGGCTAACACAATCATTTCTTTCATCTGCTTGTTTCTTGTCTCGCAATACGAATGTTGAAATACTTTTACTCTCATCTCTTCTGGTATTTCAACAAACACTCCCTCAAACCACTCTAATTTTACATTTGAGCTATTCTCACAGAAAGCCTTTAGTCCTTCTAAGGTGAAAATGTGATTACATACTGTTTCAATGATTAACTCTTTTCCAGAGTCGTTTCTCACGTTACCTTCATGATCTAGTATATTGTGTTTTCGGTCTAAATTTCTTATTTCGTCATTTAGCAGCTTGTCAGGCGTATCTACGAGCACATAGACTAGTTCACTTTCTTTAAGCTCCCACAGGTCCATATAGCCATCTAATTGCCATATATACCCTTTGTTTTTAATTGTGTTATCAGTTATTGGAAATGTTACGTACGACCAGCTCGCTTTTACGTCTCTAATTTTTGATTGTTTATTGTCACACTCTCCGTCAAGGTATTTGTTCTTTCTTCGTTCTTTGTTTTTGAGCAGTAATTTGTTTAAGACATTAGAGTAAGTTGTAATCGCAACATCCTCTTTTTGAAGACCTTTATCTAAATACTTAGCAGTTATTTTAGAGCTTCTTTTAACTAGACATTCAAATACAAGTTTCTCTAGGTATTTTTTAGCGCCATCGGTTAAGATGTATTTTGCGTTTTTTCTCTCTATAAGACCTCCTAGAGTTTGTATTTGCTTTTCTGTAAGTTTTTTAGCGTCAGGGTCGTTGTGTTTTTTCAAAAGGTCATTGAGTGTATTTTCTTGATTTGCTGTTAACGGCTTAGGAACACCGCTCATTATATTCACTAAAGAATGTGGGCGAAATCTGTAATCATCAAAATTCATAACTTTAGTTTTTGGTTGCTTCTAAGTGAAGTATTTCGGTTTCTTTACTTGTTAGTTTGCTATCGTATTTTAATAACTGATCTGAATCTAGAGAGTCTCTGATTTCATTTATTTGTTCAATTGTCTCTGCTTTATTAATAAAGTCATAGATTCGAGTATTCTCTTCTTTTAAGCTTTCCGTTTTAATGTCAATTATTTGCGGGTTATCTATATAATTGTAGTCTCCTTCTTTTTCTTGAACTGATTGATCCACAAGTTGAGCAGTTTGAAGTTCTATTGACATTATACCCCACCTAGATAAAGTGTTTTTTAGCACTGTTTTTTTTGCCATCGCATCAAACTGGTCTTTGTCTTGCCATGGGGAAAAACTACTATTGTATGCTTGTGAATATTTCTTTGCGTGTCTTATCACTTTCTCTTTAGTCCAATAGCTTGTTTTTTCCATCCCATTTGATAGCTTAAAATAAGCTGCGTATCCTACAATATTTTCTTTTCCTTCAATATTGAAATCTGCAATTAACTCCTCTGTTAGTCTATTGAATGAGGTAAATTGATTTGAGTAAACTTCTGTTACATTTATTCTTAAATACTGACCTGTTCTAAGGGCTAGTTGCACATACCCCTTCCATCCCATCTGAAATTGCGCTTGCCCTTTGTATGGAACTATCCATGCAAAACCTAAGTTTTGATTTATTGGTAGGTCCAGTATTGCAGCAGTTGCTGCAGCATTTAATACAGTATGAGGTTCTGCGTTTTTAAGTAATTTATTGGAATTAACAGTTTGTAAAACAGAAGAAATGAAGCCAGGTGCTTTTTTACCTAATAGTTTTTGAAATTTTTCTTGAACAGATTTTCCAGAAAACAACTGTTTTGTTGTTGTATGCGATAATTGTTTTTCCATGTTGTTGGTTTTTAAATGTTGATATTTAATTCCGGCATTTGAGAGGGCATTTACCCTTAACACACTTTTTTACGTCTGCCCTCTCTTTCTTTCTATTCATTGATTTGATATGGGTGTATTTAAGAGAATTGAAGGTTGAAACAGCTGCACCTTTTCGCTTTTCTTTTGCTTCAATTCTCTTAAACTATTTTATGTATAAGGATAGACCAGAACACTATTAGTACATATAATGCTAGTATAGCTAAGCATGCTAAACATGCAGCGCCTATTTTGGTGAATGTTTCTTTATTCATAAATTCTTTAAGTTTTTAGCCCTATTAGAGTTTAGGTGTTTCCAGACAATCTGCTTTATGTGTTCTTTCTCTAGTTGTTTTTTAGTTTTTTTCGCAGGCTTCTTGTTTTTCTTTATCTCCCCTTGTACATGCTTAAGCAACCTCTCTTTTTCGTTTAAAGGGAGATTCTGAATAAGCGGGTATAAAGCTTCTGCGTGTAGCATTCTTTAGATTCTGTCTCTATTTTTGATTTTCTGGATTTCGTTGTTTTCTTTCTTTAACCATACAAATAGTGCGGTTAAGAATACTGCTTGTGTTATGATTGCTATAGTTGCCATTTTTTGTTTTTAAATACAGTGACCATTGCAGATCACTATTATTATTCCTACTATTCCTGTTGCTAGAATTATTATCTCAGATAAGTGGATTGTTGGTTTTAGATTCATTTATTTCTTTGTTGGTTTTAAGAGTTTTGTATTTAGTAGTAAGAAATTACTACTGTGTGCGTTTCGTCTATCCGGTCAAAAAACAATTGCTTTGACACGATTAGAATGTCGTCATCTTCAAAGCGCCTTACTTCTTCTTCAAGCGCTTTTTGGCATTTGTGTTTGCGTATCGCTGTCTTCATTTTGATTGTCTATGTAACCTCTTGTGAATATTATAAATGGTGCTTGGTGTTTTTTAGGCACTCCTGCTCCATGATGCCAATTGTGTTTTGCTGTCGTAGCACTAATGTTAAATTTGTCGGCTACGGCATTGTAGAAATCATTACGATTGTCTACTTGCGCTATTAATTCTTTTATTTTTGTTCTCAGATTTGGTTTCATGTTGCTATTATTCCTCCTGTTTTTATTTTAATATTGAACTGTTTCTCTGCCTTTTTTATGCATTCCTGCATAGCTTCTTCATGGTTCTTGTCTTGTGTTGTGAATACAAGACATGTGTCTGCAAAAACATATCGATCAGATACTTTTATGTACATATTTATACGCACTGCCTGTCCTTTAGTTTCTTGTATTATTTTATACTCTACTTGTGTTGTTCCGTAATTTTCCATGTTGCTTATATTTGGTTGGCGTGTATTTGATCTTGGT
>NZ_JBHULX010000034.1:0-806 GCF_042684685.1 Aquimarina hainanensis
GAGATCAGTCCTGACGGCACCTATGATGTAACGGCTACAGCCACTGATACAGCTGGTAATACGGCTACGGATACCACTTCCGGAGAACTGATCATCGATACAGTAGCGCCTACAGTTCCAACAGTAGTTAGTCAGACCACCAATGATACAACTCCGGTGATCACAGGTACAGCGGATTCTTCAGACAGTTTAACAGTAACGGTAGATGGAGTTACCTATAGCGAAGGAGACGGGAATCTGGTAGACAATGGCGACAATACCTGGAGTTTAACAATTCCTGCGGGTAATGAGATCAGTCCTGACGGGACCTATGATGTAACGGCTACAGCCACGGATACAGCTGGTAATACGGCTACGGATACCACTTCCGGAGAACTGATCATCGATACAGTCGCGCCTACAGTTCCAACAGTGGTTAGTCAGACCACCAATGATACAACTCCGGTGATCACAGGTACAGCGGATTCTTCAGACAGTTTAACAGTAACAGTAGATGGAGTTACCTATAGCGAAGGAGACGGGAATCTGGTAGACAATGGCGACAATACCTGGAGTTTAACAATTCCAGCGGGTAATGAGATCAGTCCTGACGGGACCTATGATGTAACGGCTACAGCCACTGATACAGCTGGTAATACGGCTACGGATACCACTTCCGGAGAACTGATCATCGATACAGTCGCGCCTACAGTTCCAACAGTAGTTAGTCAGACCACCAATGATACAACTCCGGTGATCACAGGTACAGCGGATTCTTCAGACAGTTTAACAGTAACGGTAGATGGAGTTACCTATAGCGAAGGAGA
>NZ_JBHULX010000035.1:0-557 GCF_042684685.1 Aquimarina hainanensis
GTGGTTAGTCAGACCACCAATGATACAACCCCGGTGATCACAGGTACAGCGGATTCTTCAGATAGTTTAACAGTAACGGTAGATGGAGTTACCTATAGCGAAGGCGACGGGAACCTGGTAGACAATGGCGACAATACCTGGAGCTTAACAATTCCGGCAGGCAATGAGATCAGCCCTGACGGGACCTATGATGTAACGGCTACAGCCACTGATACAGCTGGTAATACGGCTACGGATACCACTTCCGGGGAATTAACAATCGATACAGTAGCGCCTACAGTTCCAACAGTAGTTAGTCAGACTACCAATGATACCACCCCGGTGATTACAGGTACAGCGGATTCTTCAGATAGTTTAACAGTAACGGTAGATGGGGTTACCTATAGCGAAGGAGACGGGAATCTGGTAGACAATGGCGACAATACCTGGAGCTTAACAATTCCTGCGGGCAATGAGATCAGTCCTGACGGCACCTATGATGTAACGGCTACAGCCACTGATACAGCTGGTAATACGGCTACGGATACCACTTCCGGAGAACTGATCATCGATACAGT
>NZ_JBHULX010000036.1:0-596 GCF_042684685.1 Aquimarina hainanensis
TGTCCGTTGGTAACTCCATCCTCATCACAGTCTAATGCATTCCAGGCTCCACTTGGTGTCGCATCCTGATTCGCTGCTACTAAACTACATCCATCAGTTGGGTCAGTACCATCTGTAATCTCCTGTCCGTTGGTAACTCCATCCTCATCACAGTCTAATGCATTCCAGGCTGCACTTGGTGTCGCATCCTGATTCGCTGCTACTAAACTACATCCGTCAGTTGGGTCAGTACCATCTGTAATCTCTTGTCCATTGGTAACTCCATCCTCATCACAGTCTAATGCATTCCAGGCTGCACTTGGTGTCGCATCCTGATTCGCTGCTACTAAACTACATCCGTCAGTTGGGTCAGTACCATCTGTAATCTCTTGTCCGTTGGTAACTCCATCCTCATCACAGTCTAATGCATTCCAGGCTGCACTTGGTGTCGCATCCTGATTCGCTGCTACTAAACTACATCCATCAGTTGGGTCGGTACCATCTGTAATCTCTTGTCCGTTGGTAACTCCATCCTCATCACAGTCTAATGCATTCCAGGCTCCACTTGGTGTCGCATCCTGATTCGCTGCTACTAAACTACATCCATCAGTTGGGTC
>NZ_JBHULX010000037.1:0-674 GCF_042684685.1 Aquimarina hainanensis
AGTGATAATGATGGAGTTGCAGATATCGTAGAAAACGGAGGAGTTGATACCGATGGAGACGGAGCGATAGACTACCCGACTCCGGGAGATCCAACCTCTATGGCTGATGTTGATGGTGATGGATTTGCTGATAGTGTTGATACGGATGATAATACAGTTGCAGGTACAGGAGATGGCGGAACGGCTCTGGTTGTAGGAGACCAGGATAATGATGGAGTTGTAGATTACTTAGATTTAGATAGTGATAATGATGGAATTTCAGATACAATAGAAAACGGAGGAGTTGATGCAGATGGCGATGGAGTTTTAGATGGAATTACCGATACTGATGGCGATGGATTTGCTGATAGTGTTGATACGGATGATAATACGGTTGCAGGAACAGGAGATGGCGGAACCAATTTACCGTCACCGGACAGTGATAATGACGGTATTATAGATAGCCTGGATTTAGATAGTGATAATGATGGGTTAACAGATATTACAGAAGCTGGAGGAGTAGATACTGATGGTGATGGAGCGATAGATTATCCAACCCCGGGAGATCCAACGTCTATGGTTGATGTCGATGGTGATGGATTTGCTGATAGTGTTGATACAGATGATAATACGGTTGCAGGTACAGGAGATGGCGGAACGATGCTACCGTTACCCAATACCGATGGTACAGGAGG
>NZ_JBHULX010000037.1:744-998 GCF_042684685.1 Aquimarina hainanensis
ATTGATAGTGATGGTGATGGTATTGTAGATAATATAGAAGGACAACCAACGGTTGGTTATGTTGCCCCAAGTGGTACGGATACTGATGGCGATGGTATTGATGATAGCTATGACCCTGATGATGGTGGAACAGCATTAGTTGCCATAGACACAGATATGGATGGTAGTGCAGATTATATAGATACCGATAGTGATAATGATGGAGAATCTGATTCTATAGAAGGTTGGGATACTGATGGCGATGGGGTTGCCGA
>NZ_JBHULX010000038.1:0-646 GCF_042684685.1 Aquimarina hainanensis
CTGTAAATCAAATAGCCTTTGCTGTAAATTAAAGGAATCGAATAACCAGTAGCCTTTGTCTGAATACGAGTACTATTATCTTTAAAATCAAGAGTGCTAAAAGCTATCTGATCCGCTCCTAAAGATGTATTAAAACGATCCCCATAACTATCAACCCAGCTCCACTCTAATTGATAATGGTCCGCTCCTAAAACATCTTCCCAGGCAAATGACAATTCATTACTAACTCCATTAAAAGTAGCAACAATAGGAGGAACCATATCAGATAAAACTCCATAATGTGATACCCATAAGCTAGCTGATAAAGTAATATTCTCTGGGATATATCCATTAACATCTACCGATGAAGTCGATAGATTCTGATAGCGACCCTCTTCTACAACTATGTGAGCCCCATAACTATCCCCAATACGATGTTCCCGAACATCAATACTATGCTGCCCTGATCCTGCAACACTATTACTGGAAACTAATAACGTAACAACATAACTCTGAGTAGGATCAAAAACTCCGGTCGATAAACGGGGAGTCACCCGAAGGCGAACCTCATAACTAAACCATCCATAAGGAGGCTGATCCGAAGCCACAGATAATCGTAAATCAGTACCGGAAGAGACCGTAACTCCACTACTGAACATACTCAGAT